>CALPMD020000208.1 GCA_943324575.2 Akkermansia muciniphila | reverse complement strand
GCCTTCATCAATAAAATCCCAATCGCCGTAAACCACGTCGGCCTGCGATTTCTTCAGTGCCACGAGAACTTTGGCCAAAGCCCCAGGTTTCAGCCGATCATCCGCATTCAGCCATATGACCCAATCGCCCTGCGCACGGACGAAACCTTTATTGATCGCTTCTGACATCCCCGAATCCGGCCCCTGGGACCAAACCACATTAGGAAACGCCGCGGCAACCTCCGCGCTATCATCCGTTGACCCTCCATCGAAGACCAAGTGCTCTAACGTCACGCCCGTCTGATCCGCAACACTGGCAAGGCAATCCCCGAGGAAGCGCCCATAGTTCAAGCTCGGCGTGATGATGGTGAAATCCATGGCGGGTAAATTAGACAGTGGAAAGCAGACAGCAGAAATTCAAAATTTAAAATTCAAAATTCAAAATTCAAAATTCTCCCCGCCACTCGGTCGGCGTGGAGGCGGGCGCTCCAGGATTCGGAAATGGCGCGGGGATTGCGCTCACCCTTGTCCCAGCACGCCAGCTCTTCCTCCAACGCACGCAAGTGCCCTTGCACATCATCTGTGGTGGCGAGACGACCGGAATTCTCAGACACAAACCATTCAAAGCTAGCCATGGAAACCGAGTGTTTTGCCACCACGGTGCAACCGCAACACAGCGCTTCGCCCGCAGCGATGCCAAAACTTTCAAACGCGGAAGGACTGTAGAAAATCTGCGAACGGCGGAGGATTTCCCCAAGTTGCACGCGATCGATACGGCCGCGCAGGTGAACCCGACTCTGGCACTCGCTCCGCAGCGATTGGTGCCAACGCGCCAAACCTTCGGTGACATCACCCACGATCTCAATTTCCACGCCGGGGTCTTTTTCGAGCAAGTCTTGGAGCACCGCCTGCATCAGGAGCGGTCGCTTTTGCAAGATCGCCTGCCAGCGGCCGACGCAGACAATCTGCCGCGCTTTGGGTGTCGAAGACTGGGGCAACGTAAAAGTCGCCTCGACGGGGTGGGGTAGCATCTCGACCCGTTGGGCCAATTCCTTGCCACCATAAACCCGGCACAAGCGCCGGTAGTGTGCCGCCGCCGCAGGCGACACGCAGGCGATCACGTTTCCCTGCCTCAAATGCTGGGCCCGCAGGGGATCGGTGACCAGCAAACCCACGCTAAGTCCACGCACGAATAACTTCAGGAAAGCGCCCCAGTTGCCAGCACTCCCCCCGCGGCCCGTCATGATCCATTGCTCCAGCACCCACCCGCGGAACCCGGCGAGCGGACTGACCAAGCCACCATTGTCTTGGTTGAGAACCAGCACGATCCCTGCCTGTCGAATGGCCGCCGCTACTTTTCGGAAGCGCGGGCGGCCCCACGCATAAAGCACCACGCCATCTAGATTCTGGCTACGCCACCACGCGGCGGATTCGAGATCCGCGAACTCGGTCCGGATTAAATCGCCCGAATCGTCCGCACCTGCTGGCAGCGGCATCACCGCCCGTGACTCAATCCCCAGCGACTGAAATCCGCGGCACATCAAACCACTGTCCCGCGCAAAAAAATCCGCCCCGCCGCCAAAGGCGATGGGAGTGCAAGTGTACCAGCGCATGATGGATTGAGATGTTGGATTTTGAATGATGAATGGCAGAAAATGGAAAGCTCTACCAACTTCTTTGAATCAAAAATTCAAAATCTAACATTCCAAATTCCAAACAGCAGCATCGCCGTCTATTTGGTGAAGATCACGTTGCAGTTCGCGCCGTAGCGCAACAGCTTGGGAAACGCCTTGAATAAGTAGCTATCCAGGCGCTGCACCGCACTGGACAGAATCTGAAAGCGGTCGGAGACTCCTTTCATCGGGTAGCCCAGCAAATTAAACATTTGCACTTCACAACTCGTGAAGCCCTTCGCCATTCCTTTGAATTGTGATAGGTAGAGATTGCTCTCGTCCCCAAGTTCATACTTTGCCATGCGGACGGCGCGAATCGCTGCAACCAGCAGGTTGTGCCCCATCGGCTCGAAGATAAAGATGAATCGTCCTCCTGGCTTAAGCACGCGCAAAACCTCGCGAGACAATCCTTCGGGGTTGTGCGCCAAGTGATGGAGCGCGGCTTGCCCCCAAACCAAATCAAGCGATTCGTCGGGATAGGCATTCATGTCAAACGCGTCACCCGCCACATACGAAAGGCCAGGCAGCCGCCTCAGGCATTCATCGACCTCAGGGCCGCTCGCCGCATAGAGATCCAAGCCGATCACCTCCGCCTGGGGAAATGTTTCGGCCACGCCTTGCGCCAGTTTTCCGAAACCGCCGCAAATCTCCAAAGCCCGCCTACCATTAAGATCGACCCTGCAAAGCTCGCTATAGCCCGCTAGAAATAAAGGGCGGTCAGATGGTGGGAATCCGCCAACCGCAGGCAACATTTTCTCCGCGCGTGGATCGAACGGCGGCTCGGGGTGTTTTAGTTCAAGTTGCATGGATGTGAAAGGCAGAATGGTTGTTCGGATTACCAATGAATGATCGCATTGCCGCACATCTCGTCCGTGGGTGCCAGAATTTCGTTGGATTTTTCGAACTTGGCGGGAATTCCCTCCGCACGAAACCAAGCGACCAGTTCATCATTGGTGCGCCCTTCGATGGATCTCGCAAAAATGGAGGCGTTGCTAATAATCATTCCATGCTTCGAAGGCTTGAGATAGCGGTGGAAATAATGCTCCTGCAAATCGCCGTTTAGTTCGGTAAATGCGTAGTTGGAGATGACGAAAGTAGCTGGCGGCGTATCTTTTTCGTCGCTCAATCGAGCGCAGTTCCCGAGGCCGATATCATCGAGCATTCGAAGCGCGGTACTTTCCACATTGGGTAAATCGACGAACGTGGTCTTGGCTCCCGATACCCGAGCATTCATCGCGGCCAACCCACCATATCCCACGCCGATTTCGACGATCTCAGCATGGCGGGGAAGATAGCCTTGGCGTTGAATCCATAAAGCTTGAGCCAGATATCGCAGGGTGGTCGGGCTGAAACTCTGGGGCGTGCCAAGCAGGATTGCCGGCCAACGGAGCGGGTCGCCCCATCCATCGATCTCTCTCACTTTCGGATCACGCAGCAGGGCGGGTTCCCATTTTTGGATGAGTTTGGCAAAGTACCTAGCATCGACCGGACCAAGCGTCTCCACGACTTGCCGCACGGCCTTGGATTTGCGAAAATCCTTCGTCGACCAACGCCCTGTATTGAGTGCGGCACAGGCCATGGGCCAGTCCATGGTCCCCGAAACACTGGCTCCATTACTCTCCTTGTTGGCCCCGTGCGGAAGCGGTTGATTTTTCTCCAGTGATTCAGTCATAACTGACCACAAGCGGTCATGAATCCGGTCAATGAGGCGTCTTTTCATGGCTTAGGCGGGTGAGTTAAGTGGTTGCTGAGCTTCCTTGCGACTTTGAATCCGCAGAACAAAACCGTACGCGATCAAAACCAACAGCGAGATCATCGACACCTGGAATCCATATCGGCGCAAGGGAGGAGCATATCGCATCTCAACCAAGGTTTCATGG
>CALPMD020000207.1 GCA_943324575.2 Akkermansia muciniphila | reverse complement strand
GACTGGGCCATCGTGGCCTTCTACGCGCTGATCATTGTCACCGTAGGTCTGCTGTTCTCCCGCAAGCCAAAAAACAGCGAGGCCTATTTCCTCGCCGGGCGCTCGCTTCGTTGGCCGATGATCGGGGGATCATTGTTTGCTGCCAATATTTCTGCAGAGCATTTTGTGGCGCTGGCAGGCAGTGGATTTGCCGTTGGTATCGCCATTGCCGCCTGGGAATGGTCGGCGGTGTTCTGCCTAGCTCCTTTGATCTTAATCTTTCTTCCTTTTTACATACGGAACAAAATCTACACCGTTCCGGAGTTTTTGGAGCGCCGCTTTGGACCTTCCGTGCGAATGACTTTTTCGCTGTTTATGATCATTCTCTCTGTCTTGGCTAAAGTCTCCATTTCGCTATGGGCGGCGTCACTGGTAATGGTGCCCGTCTTCGGTCTCCAAGAGGGCCTCGACGTCTTTGGTATCCACTTTGGCGGCCAGACCGTCCTGATCTGGAGTGTCGGCCTGTTGACGGCGATCTACACGATGAAAGGAGGCCTCAAGGCCGTTGTCGTCACGGACTCACTTCAATCTGTGGTGCTGCTCGTTGCGGGATTCATCCTTCTGTGGAAGGGCATGGAGGCCGTTGGCGGATGGGATGGAATGAAGGCAGGTCTCGACCTCGCCGAAGCAAGTACCGGCCGGGACTACCTTAGCATGATCCAGCCCGCCACGGATGAATCCGTACCTTGGTTCGGCATGATGACGGCGACCATGCTGGTGGGTTCGTTTTACTGGTCGATGGATCAGGTCTTGGTGCAGCGAGTGTTTGCCGCAAAGAGCCTCAACGAAGGTCGACTCGGTGCAACCTTTTGCGGATTCTTGAAGCTAACCACTCCGTTCATTCTGGTGATGCCCGGTATTATCGCTCTCGCGCTTTATCATCAGGGGAAACTCGTTATGCCGCTGGATGTACAGGGCAAGGCGATCAGTGATGCGGCCTACCCGACGATGCTGGGTAAATTGATGCCCCAAGGGCTTCTCGGCCTGACGGTTGCGGGTATTGCTGCCGCGCTGATGGGGCATATCTCAGCCACCTACAACTCGGTCTCGACACTTGTCACTCGTGACATCTTTTTGAAGTTCAAGCCTGATGCCGACTCGGCCACTCAGATTCGTGTTGGCCGCTGGGCGGTGCTGACCGTATTTATTCTGGGTGCGACATGGGCTCCACTCATCGGCAAGGCCAAGTCCATGTTCGATTACCTGCAGGCGGTCCAGTCTTACATGATGATTCCCTTTGCCGCGATTTTCTTTCTAGGCGTTTGTTGGAAGCGCATCACGACCGCTGGCGTTCTCTCCTGCGTTGCCTCCTCCGTCATCATATCCAGCCTATTCATGTGGAACAGCGCCCGGATACAGTCTGGGGCGGCCAGCTTCTTGCCTTACATGGACAACCCTTACCTCCGACCCTTCACCCACAGCGCAATGGTCGCAGGTGCCCTCAGCGTGCTTGTGCTGATTGCCGTGAGCTTTTTCACACAGGGGGCCAGTCCCGAACAGCTCGCCTCGACGACTATTCAGGGAGCCACCTTTGCCGAGGTAGATGAACCTGTGGCCTGGTATGCCGACTACCGCCTGTGGCTTGGCCTCGCCATCGCCAGCGCACTGAGCCTATGGGTGTGGTTCAGTATTTGACGCGGTCATCGTTCATCCGATCGCCACACTCCTTGTCGTATCGCCACCTCATTGGCGGAGACAAGGAGTGGCAGGCTCAGTGAAACAAGGGGTTTATTTCGCGTAATCCGTGAGTTCGGGGTGCCGTGCCCGGTCTGGTCAAAAAAATATCTGGGCCTAGTACATCAGCTACAAGTCATCAGCGATTTTGCACGCCTCACCGTCCTGCCCGATCAGAAGGTTGTTATGTTCCGCAGTCCAATGGCGCTTCACGCAGTAGTTCTAACAACTCACTCGGACTATCGGCGATCTGTTCGGCCCCTGCTGCGACGAGTCGCTCGCGGTCGTGAAAGCCCCAAGTTACGGCGATGGCCCGCATCCCTGCATGGCGGGCGGTTTCCAGATCCATGGTGGAATCACCGATGACGGTGCAGTTCGCCGCCGTCAAATTGAAGGCTTTGGCGATTTCGAGTGCGCCTGCGGGATCGGGTTTGTGTGGGATGCCTGCGCGTTGGCCCACGACGGCGGCGAAACGGATGCTCGGAAATAAATGTCCGACCATCGCCGTCGTGAAGGGGTGCGGTTTGTTCGACAGCACCGCCAGCGGATGGTCGCAGGACTGCAGCGATTCCAGTAGGTTGATGATCCCGGCGTAGATCAAGGTTCCGTCTTGCCAAGTGAGATCGTAGTGCGCCTTGAATGCCTGCTCCACGCTGTTGAGCAGCGCTTCATCCGCATCTGTAGGCAAGCTGCGCTGGATCAAAATCCGCGTGCCGTTGCCGATGAATCCCCGCACCGCGACGTGGTTGTGGGTGGGCATGCCCGACATGGTCAGCGCGTGGTTCAGCGATGTCGCCAGCCCTTGCAAGGAATCCACCAAAGTGCCATCGAGATCAAAAATCAAACCGTGTTTCACGCGGCGAAATTGGCGGAATTTGACTAAGGGGGAAAGCCCTTTAAAAACCGATCAAGGTCGCAAGCTCGGTGTCGCTGAAATCATCCAACTGATCCACCGCGGCGATCAGCGTTTCCGTTTCAGCGATTTCTTGAATGGCGATCTCTTGGGACGATTCCTGCGTGGCGATCGACGTCGGCCCAGTTAGAGAGACGATCGCAAATGCCAGTCCCGCAGACACAGCGGCCAATCCCGCCAGCGGGGCGGGGGAGAACAGACGCTTCCACCACGGCTTTTCATCCACCGCCAGACGCATGGCGCGCACGGTGTCGTCGACAAAACGCGGTTTCGCCGTCGCTGGCGGCGCTTGATCGAGTAACTGCCAAACGGCGTCAGTTTCCCAAGAGTTGTTGGGAGCTTGAGCGTTGCGATTCATATGGGATGATGATTTACGTCGGAGGAAACCCGCCCCCGCGTGGAAAGTTGCAAAGTTTCGCCAGGAATCTCAAACCCCGCGCTTGTCGCCCCATAGGCGGATGTGCAGGCGGTCGCAAAAGCGGAAGCCTCGGTCGCGGCAAACCTCCGCCAGCCACGCCGCGTGGCGGTCCAGCTCGGCCGACGTGCGGCCTTCCGGCATCAGAAGCACGCGTTGGCGCGGCATCTGATAGGTATCGCACAAGATCTGGATTTCCTCCAGATCTGCAGGCTTCGCCACCACAAACTTGAACCACGCCTTGGTCGAGTTCGCAAAAAACGCCAGCGCGTCGGCCTTCAATCGCAGCGCCGCCGCCATGCCCGAGTTCGCCAGCTTCGGCGAAACATTGAACTGATTCACCGCCTCGTGGAAAGCCTGCGAGGGCAAGCGCGTGCCATTCGTCTCCACTTCGAATTGATGCTCGGGCTGCTGCGCCCGGATATGGCCGATCATCTCCAAAAACTCCGGCTCTTGTAAAAGCGGTTCGCCGCCCGTGATCACCGTGCGCCCG
>CALPMD020000206.1 GCA_943324575.2 Akkermansia muciniphila | reverse complement strand
TGGGACTTGTCTGGTTGGATGGGCCGGGTCTGCGCTGGATGGCGCCACGGGTGGCCACCTATTTACTCTCGAAGTCAGGCTTGCGCGGGACCTTTGAGATCGATGGCCGCCTGAGTCGCGGTTTAACCGTTAGGAATTTGCGAATCGAGGGCGATAAGCAGTTGGCCAGCTTATCTTTGAATCGCTTGGAGCTCGGTTATCGTCTCAGTGGACGGCTCGAGTCCTTGAGTATCGACGGCCTGCGCGCCGACTTCCGGTTGGGTATCGCTAAGGCGGATCAAAAGCCACCAGTGGATCTGAAGAAGTGGGTCGAGAATATGCAAAAGCTGCGTGGGCGCCTTGTGCCACTCGAACTGGATCTGAAAATCGACCGTCTCGATTTCACCCGCGCTGGAATCCCGGTCGTTCGACTTGCGTCCAGTCAACTAACGCATCACGCAGGCCATGATGAATTCTCATTCGAATTGGGGACTATCACCGATGCGGAGGGTCGCCAGTGGCCCGCCCAGCAGTCCACTTTTCTGTGGAGCCAGGATCGCCTGACGATCGCCCGCCTCGATCCGCTTCCGGGACTGAGCCTGCACGAGTTTGTCCTGCAGTTGCCCGCAGGCGGATCTCCTTCGTTTGTGGCACAGGTGGATTTGAATGATTCGCGATGGATGGTTCAATCCTCGCCTGGGCTGGAGTCCATTCACGTCGACCTTGATCGCGGTAAACTGCAGATTGCGGAAGTGGCGAAGCGCATCGGTGTCGTGACTCCCGATGCGACTCTTAGCTCCTTGTCGTTGGAACTGAATCACGTCTTTCCCGATCCCGCCGCAACGACAGGCACACTTCACTTGTTGTTAGAAGACGGCAATTGGAAAGGAAATCGCCTGTCCAGGCTGAGTCTGGATGCACAGCTCCGTGCGGATCAAAGCAGTATTGCTGCCCGCGGCGTGGGGTTGGGCAGCGAGTTTTCTGTGGATGCGGTGGCTCCTGTGAGTCGGTCGGAAACGGAAATCATGTTGGGCGATGTGCAGGGTGCTTTCAGTATTCCAGAGCTTCCAAAGTTGCTGCACGAGCTGGCTGCACAGACTTCACGGATCGACTCGGAAGCAGAGGTTCCGCCATCGGGGATTGATGGCACCTTCAACCTCACCATGCGCAGGAATCACCCGCGCGCGGCAAAGGCGGAAGTCGTCGTCAAAACGCAGGACTCGACACTCGCATCTCCGGTCACGCTGAGGGCCCGCTGGGAAATCGACCAACCGCTGTCCGCCGAACTCATGCTTGATGGCTTGAATGCCTCCGCGACCTATCAGCCCAAGACCACGAGCTATCAGGCAGCGGTGGAGCTGAATCAATTCGACAGTGGCCGGATCAGCCGCTGGTTGAAGATTTTCAAGCTTAAGCCTGAGGGCAGCGTTGGACTAACAGGCAAGTGGAATGGCAGTGGGAAATTGCAAGTCGGCGAGCACCGCGGTCATTTATGGATCGAACAAGCGACGTGGTCGCGCAGCACGCTTGCGCCCATTCTAGCCAGTGGCGAAGTGCGCTATGATTGGCCCGTGAGCCTCGAATCCAAGGGGGTTCAGTTGCAAACGAACCGCCAGTCGGTGACTCTTGACGCCAACTTGGTCGATCATTCGTTAGAGCTGGGGAAAATCCGCTGGAGCGATGGCGAGCAAATCATCGCCGAGGGCAAGGCCAGCTTGCCGATACCAGAGAGTTTCTCGAATTGGCGAGAGACCCTCGTCAAGGACTCGCGGCCTGTTAGCGTTAGGTTTCGATCCCAAGTGCTCTCGTTGGGCCTGCTCAGGGTATGGTCTCCGGCCTTTGAGAAGATTGATTCGCGCTCGACCGGACAACTCGATCTGAGCGTTTCCGGGACCTATGCAGCCCCTCAAGTCGACGCCGTGTTGGAGTTAAAAGGACTTCGCGCGACGGCACAGCCCAAGTTGCCAGCGGCGGATTTGACGATGACACTCGCTGGCCGCGACGGTCGTCTGGAGCTCAGCGGCAGGGCGACGGCACCCGATTTTGCGCCTGCGGTGATGTCAGTGGCGATGCCGTATCATCCGTCCGAGTGGGCCCGTCATCCGGATCAACTCCGAGGAGAATCGCTCAGGGGCCGCATCAATTTTCCAAGGCTGGATCTTTCGCGTTTCAGCTCACTGATGCCTGCAGTGGATAAAATCTCTGGAATCGTGACAGCAAACGCCGATCTATCAGGAACCGTGAACAGGCCTGAGGCGAAGGGGATGATTCAACTTTCCAAGGCCGGTCTGCGCTTCAAGAATGATTCATTTGCTGCGATTGAAAATCTCGCGGCGACTGTGGATCTGGCTATCGATCGCGCCGTCCTCAAGAATCTAACTGGCAACGTCGCTGGAGGAGGCTTTCGAGGCGAGGGAACGCTTGCCTATGCCGCGGGAAAGCCTGGTACGATTGACCTCCGGCTGCGCGGAGATCACCTGCCGCTGGCGCGAAACGAGATTCTCATCCTTCGCGTCAATGCCGACCTGCGCCTGCAAGGTCCATGGCAGCAAGCGATTCTTTCCGGCACGGTGGGTACGGTAGATAGCATCTTCTATCGGGACATCGAGTTGTTGCCCATCGGCATGCCTTTCACCACGCCACGCGCAGCCGCGCTGCCGAAAATCGATACGCCGCGGGTGCCTGTAGGTTTTCTGCGAGAGCCCTATCGGAACTGGGGTCTGAATCTCATTCTCCGCAGTGAGGAACCCGTCCTGATCCGCGGCAACTTGGCGAAGGGCGAGATCAGCGGTCGTGTGCGCATCGGTGGAACGATGGGCAATCCGCAGCCGGACGGCACGGTCACCCTCAAGGATTTTCACGCAGCATTGCCATTCAGCACTCTGTCCGTGCGCACGGGTAAGGCCACCTTCACTCCGGCGACAGGCTTTGACCCGCTCCTCGAAATTCGCGGCACGGCAGAGCCCAGTCCTTACCAAGTAACCCTTTTCGCCTATGGTCGCGCTTCCAATCCGCAGTTGGTGCTCACCTCGAGCCCGCCGCTACCAGAGAATGAAATCATGACCCTGCTGGCCACGGGGACAACCACCACAGGCTTGGAGAATCCGCAGGCGGCCTCATCGCGCGCCTTGCAGTTGCTGGTGGAGGAAATGCGCCGCGGCCGCTTTCGCTTCGGCAAGCAACTGCGTCCGCTATTGGCATTGCTTGATCGGGTTGATTTCAGTGTGGCCGAGACCGATCCCTACTCGAGCGAATCATTCTCCACTGCCACCCTCTCTCTAACTGATCGCTGGTTTCTATCCGCCGGGATCGGGGCGACGGGTGACTCCCGCATGCTGGCCATCTGGCGCTTATCGTTTCGCTGATGAGACACCTCTGCTCCATTGCTGTTTTTCTGTTCGTGGCCAGCGTCGCCATGGCGGAGACGCGTGTGCGGATTATCGGCATGCGCGGCACCAGGGAGGGGCAGGTGCTCGAAATGTTGGGTGATCGGTTAGAACATGTTAGATCCAGCGACGCCTCGACCTCGCGCGCCGACGATGCGGCCTTCCTGCTGCGCCAGGTGCTGCGCAAGGAAGGATATGCCGATG
>CALPMD020000205.1 GCA_943324575.2 Akkermansia muciniphila | reverse complement strand
GAGTTCTCCGAGATCGAAAACGGCTTGCGCGGGATCGAGGCTGACATCGTCGCGGGCAAGTTCGAGTTCCGCACCTCGCTGGAAGACATCCACATGAATATCGAGTCGGAGCTGACGCGGCGCATCGGCGCAGCTGGGGCGAAACTCCACACCGCCCGCTCGCGCAACGACCAAGTCGCCACCGACACCCGCCTCTATTCCCGCACGCAAATCGACGAGATGTTGGCGGCGATCACGGGCCTGCAAAAGGCGCTGCTCGACCGCGCCGACAAATACGCCGCCACCGTCATCCCCGGCTACACCCACCTCCAACGCGGCCAACCCGTCACTGCGGGCCACCATTTCCTCGCCTACGTCGAGATGCTGGAGCGCGACAAATCCCGTCTCGCCGATTGCCGCAAGCGCCTCAACGTCTCCCCTCTCGGCTCGGGCGCGCTCGCGGGTTCGACGATCAATCTCGACCGCCGCGCCATCGCCGCCGAACTCGGATTCGACGGCGTGACCCACAACTCGATGGACGCCATCGCCGACCGCGACTACATCGCCGAGCTGCTGTTCGTCATCTCGCTTTGCGGCGTCCACCTCTCGCGCCTCAGCGAAGACCTCATCCTCTGGTGCACCGCCGAATTTGGCTTCGCTTCGCTGTCCGATGCCCACACCACCGGGTCCTCGCTGATGCCGCAAAAGAAAAACCCCGACGTCTGCGAACTCACCCGCGGCAAAACGGGCCGCCTCGTCGGCAATCTGATGAACCTGCTCGTGGCCGTCAAAGGCCTGCCGCTCACCTACAACCGCGACCTGCAGGAGGACAAGCCGCCGCTTTTCGACTCGGTCGACACCCTGCGCCTGATCCTCGCCGTCAACACCGAGATGATTTCCGCGATGGAACTGCGCGAGGCCAACTGCCACGCCGCCGCCTCCGATCCCATGCTGCTGGCCACCGATCTCGCCGATTATCTCGTGAAAAAGGGCGTGCCCTTCCGCCACGCCCACGAACTGGTCGGCAAAGCCGTCGCCCAAGCGATCGCCACCCAGACCCCGCTCGACCAGCTCGACCTTCCCGCCATCGACCCGGCCTACGGCCCCGATGCCAAGGATGTCTTCTCGCTAGAACGCGCCCTCGCCGCCCGCACCAATCCCGGTGCGCCGTCGATCGCCAACGTCAAAGCCGAGATCGCGAAGTGGTTATCGGTGATCCAGTAATCGTTAGAGCGCCGCGCAGGGCAGAATCTTATCCAGCGCGGTCGCCATACTTTCCTTGGCGATTTGCTGGTCATAGTGAGACTGGAGATTGAGCCAAACCTCGGCGGGCCAGCCGAAATAACGCTCGAAGCGCAGGGCGGTGTTGGCTGTGACGGCACGTTTCCCTTTGACGATTTCGTTGATGCGCCGGGGCGGCACACCTATATCCTTGGCGACTCGGTATTCCGAAAGGCCAAGGGGAATCAGGAAATCTTCGCAGAGAATTTCTCCGGGATGGATGGGTGATAGAGGTTTCATCGTGTTGGTTCAGTGATAATCGACAATTTCAACTTGAGCGGGGCCATCCGCCTGCCAATGGAAACAAATTCGCCATTGATCATTGATGCGGATGGAATGTTGGCCTTTTCGATTTCCCTTGAGGGCTTCCAGGCGGTTGCCGGGTGGGATGGATAAATGATTGAGCGCTGTAACGGCATGGAGTTGAGTTAGCTTCCGCAGGGCTACGCGTTGAATACTCGGTGGAATGCTGCGCGATTTCCGCTCGCGGAACAAAGCCGCAGTCTCTTGGCATGCAAAGGAACGGATCATGGGCGACCCATGACTCATAACGCCAAACGTTCATAATGTCAAGCTACGGACCTCCGATCCAAACGGGCATAGGCCGTAAAAACCGGCTATTTTTGAGCCAGAATTCTAAAAAATTGCCGAAAACTCCGAATCTCGATAAAAAAATCTTGCGCAAGCGGGGACGGCGTGGTGTTCTCCCCGCCCGCCCACATGGGCGGATCAACTTTATTCCCAAACGGCCATGGCCTACGCAGTGATCAAAACAGGCGGTAAACAATACCGCATCCAAGAAGGCGACAAATTCGATGTCGAGAAGCTCGACCTTGAAGTCGATTCGGAAATCAAGTTTGACGTCTTGCTCGTCGGCGAAGGTGAATCGGTGAAAATCGGTGCTCCGCTGGTGGAAGGTGCTTCCGTGACCGCCAAGGTCATCAACCAATACCGCGGACCTAAGGGCGTTGCTTTCAAATTCAAGCGCCGTAAGGGTTTCCACAAGACCAAAGGCTTCCGCCGCAGCTTGACCACGCTCGAGATCACCTCGATCGCAGGCTAATCCACTAACCACTCACTTTACCTCATTTTATGGCCCATAAAAAAGGACAAGGTTCCGTCAAGAACGGTCGCGACTCCCGCAGCAAGCGCCTCGGCGTGAAAAAATTCGGCAGCCAAGCCGTGATTGCTGGCAACATCATCATCCGCCAACGTGGCACCAAGGTCCATCCGGGCTTGGGTGTGGGTTGCGGACGTGACCACACGCTCTTCGCACTGGTCGATGGCCGCGTGTTCTTCGACAAGGATGGCCGCCGCGTGAACGTGGTGCCTCCTGTGTTGGCTGCTGCCAACTGAGTTGATTTGATTTTACTGAAAAGGCCGCTTCCCATGAGGAAGCGGCCTTTTTTGTTTGGTGGGTTGCCGCCTGCCTTACATCAGCTGCGCGCCCGCTTCGGCCAATTCAGAGCGCTCGCCGCGGTTGAGGGCGACGTGGGCGACGAATGGCTGACCCTTGAGTCGGTTGCGGGTGTAAACGAGGCCGTTGCTACGGCTATCGACGTAGGGATTGTCGATCTGCGCGGGGTCGCCGACGAGCACCAGTTTGGAATCGCGCGACATGCGGGTGACGATGGTTTTCGCTTCCTGCGGCGTGAGTTGCTGGGCTTCGTCGAGGATGAAGAAGCGGTTCGGAATCGAGCGGCCGCGGATGTAGCAGAGCGCTTCGATTTCCAGGATGCCCTGCTCCATCAGCAGCTCGTAGGGTTTTTTCGGCGCGGTGGCGACGGAACCCGTGACTGGCTTTTGCTGCTTGCGGCGTGGGCCTAACGGAATGTTAGGGCGCATCAGCAGGTCGAGGGCGTCGTGGATCGGTTGCAGCCACGGCCGCATCTTTTCATCCAGCGATCCCGGCAGGAACCCCAGCTGATCGCCCATCGCCACCACGGGGCGGCTGACGGTGATGCCGTTGTATTTGCGGTTGAACATCTCGTGCAGGCCAGCGGCCACCGCGACGAGGGTTTTGCCGGTGCCGGCGTGACCGTAACAGGTGACGAGCGAAATTTCTGGATTCAACAGCGCGTCGATCAAGCAGCGTTGGCCGAGATTGAGTGGCTTGAGCGATTGGCCGTCGGGGATTTTGAGGGCTTCGGGTATTTCCAGCCGGACAAAGCGGCCATGGGGCGCGAGGCGGGCGGGGATGGTTTGTTTCTCGCCAGTGCCTAACAGTACGTACTCATTCACCGCCACGCCCTGCATGCGATCTTCAGAGACTGCGAGCTCTCCGCTGCTGGCGAAGCGGTGCAGCTCGGTGGGGTCCACCTCGATCCGGCGCACTTC
>CALPMD020000204.1 GCA_943324575.2 Akkermansia muciniphila | reverse complement strand
ATGAAATAGAAGGCTTCGCCACGATCTTGGAGTCGCACAGCAGGCTCCATCGCACCGAAGAAATTTCCGACGTGAAGTTTTCCGCTAGGCTGAAGGCCAGTAAGGATACGCATGACGCGAAGCATGGATTCCCGGTGAGGAATCGGTCAAGCGGGTATGCAAGCGACAACGCCCGTCCCGCTTGTTCTGTCAAATTTCTGAAAACAAGGCGCCAACCATCTCCATGCACTTCGCCCCCGGCATCACACTCAGGTCCATTTGATTCATGACGTAGGCGAAGGAGATTCCCGTTTCAGGATCGCCAAAGCCATGGCTACCACCCGCGCCGGGGTGGCCGAAAGCCGAATCCGACGAGCCATAGATCTGCCGGATTTTGACTCCCGATTCATCGCGCGGATCTTGCTGGGCTCCGCAGGTGAAAACGGTCGGCCGGAGCAGCACACGATCCTCGCCTGAGGATTGAATGCTGGCCAGCGCCAGCCTCACGGCCGAGGATAAGGGGCTGTCGATCGCGCCGATGGCTGCCTGATAGAACTTGGCAATGGCCGAGGCCGTCCCCACCCCGCCGAGCGCAGGCAAGCCCGCAGCCCAAGCACGGGATTCGTTCATTTCATGAATCGCGTGCAGTCCGCGCGGCGAAGCAAAGGCGCGCCGCGTGAAGGTTCCCGCCGTGGTGAGCTGCTGGTAGAATGCGTCCGCCAGATCGTCCTTGCTCGCCTTGCCGGGATACAATCGCGCTACGCGCGGCCATTCGCTCTCGGGCAAGCCAATCCAAAAATCCAAGCCCAGCGGATCCGCGATTTTATCGCACCAGTAGCGACCCAGAGTCCGCCCCGTGAGACGCCGCACCACCTCATCGGTTAGAGCGCCGAAGGTTCGCGGATGATAGCCGTGCCCTTCTCCAAGATTCCATGCGGGCGCCTGCGCCTCGATGGCAGATACCACCTCGTCATGTTCAAAGACATTCGCCGGTTGATCCAAGATGGCCAAACCGCATTGGTGAGACAGCAACTGGGAAAACGTCGCCCCAGCGACGGGAAACTTTGACCAGACTTCGCGCACTGGAGTCTGCGCCGAAAGTCCGTGATGGTCCAAGGCCAGCAACAAAGTCGCTGCCGCGGGAACTTTCGTCGCCGAGTAAACAGGAACCAAAGTCTCAACGGTCCATGGGCGCAGTTGCTCGCGCTCACACCAGCCGTGACCATGGGAAATCAATTCCATGCCGTCCCACCAGATGCTGATCGATGCACCCAGCTCGCCCCGATCCCGAAAATTTCGTTCGAAGCAATCGAGAACCTTACCTAACACCGAGGGACTCACCGCCATGCCACTGTTTGACTAATCGCGAAGATTCGCACAATCCTGAACTAGATTACGTTGGGTCCGGCTTCGGATTCAGGCGCTCTCGATGACCACTCTTCGATCAATCGAAATGCGACGGCGAGAAGCGTGGGCCCGAGAAACACGCCGACCAAACCAAAGGCCAAGGCCCCACCAATGACTCCGCAGAAAATCAACACAAACGGCATCTTGCTGCCCTGGCTGATCAGGTAGGGCCGCAAAAAGTTATCCACGCCACTGATTCCAAAGGCTCCCCATAACAGCATGAAGATCCCCATGCCCGTCTTGTCTTGAGCAAATAGCCACAACGAGGAAGGCAGCCAAATCATCGGCGGACCCAGAGGAATGACCGCAAAAAAGAACGTCAGCACCGTAAGCAGCACCGCTCCCGGTAAGCCCGCGATCCAAAATCCCACCCCGGCCACAAGCGCCTGCGCGATAGCCGTACCCAGGATCCCGTAAATGACCCCGCGCACCGTTCCACCTGCGACCATGATGAGGTGTTGGCCGCGCTTGCCTGCTAACCGATTCATAACGACAGCGAGCCGATCCGATAGAATCGGAGCATCTCGCAACAAGAAAAACGCGAGGAAAGCACTCACCAAAATCTGCGTCACCCCTGACCAAACGGCGAGCCCAACCGCAATCAACCAAGACCTCGCCCACACCAGAAACTGGCCGAACAGCACGACGAAATGCGTCGATGATAGCTTTTTATCCTCATCCACCATTTTTTCATCGGGACCCTCATGGGGTGTTGGTCCCCCCTCAGCGACAGGTCCCTCGATACCTTCCTGAACAATCCGCGGCCGCAGTGGGATGGCCTTCACTTCCTTATCAAGCTGGCTGATCCAGCGGTTTCGGTCTTCGGCGAAATTCGACCAGTACCCAGAAAGCTGTTCACCGACCAAGGGCATTTGCCCAACCCAGGCTGGCGCACGTTCCGGCGCAGCCATCAGCCACTTACGAGTCGCGATGGCGAGGTCTTTCCCATCTTGTGCGATGCTAAATCCAATCAAAAAAATCGGACCTGCCAGCACCACCGTCATCGTCAAAGTGACAAAGCAAGCGGCCCATGTACGTGACCCGCGAAACCAACGCGTGAAGATCCGCTGCAAGGGGTGGAGTGCATACGCCAAGATCATTGCCCAAGTCAGTGCCGTCAAAAACGGCTTGAGCACCGAAAAGCAACCTAACAGCAGCAGCAATAGGGCTAAACCGCCCAACAGGGGCTCAGATTTAATGCGCTTATATGTATCACTGGCCGTCATGAACTGCAGGAGGTTACCATCGAATTTACAGTCTACCAGTCTGATTCGTAAACTTTCAAGCGCCATTGCAATAACGCAAAAACGACCCACCGTTTGCACAGTGGGTCGTTTGGGGGAGGACAGGGCTCAATAGCGGTAGTGATCCGCCTTGAATGGGCCTTCGGCAGAGACACCGATGTAGTCTGCTTGAGCCGTTGTGAGCTTGGTGAGCTTGGCACCGATTTTTTCGAGATGGAGTCGTGCCACCTCTTCGTCGAGGTGCTTCGGCAAGACCGTCACTTGGCCGGCCTTGTAAACGTCCTTGTTCTTCCAAAGATCGATCTGCGCGAGCGTTTGGTTGGTGAAGGAGTTCGACATCACGAAACTCGGGTGACCCGTGCCGCAGCCAAGGTTGACCAAACGACCTTCAGCCAACATGTATAGGCTGTTGCCCGTCGGGAAGGTGTATTTATCAACTTGTGGTTTGATGTTGTCACGCACCACGCCTGGGGCGTTGTTGAGCTTGTCGATTTGGATCTCGTTGTCGAAGTGACCGATGTTACAAACAATCGCCTGATCCTTCATCTTCTCCATGTGCTCAAGGCGAATGATATCCTTGTTGCCGGTGGTGGTGACATAGATGTCGCCCCAGCCGAGAGTGTCTTCGATCGGCAGCACGCGGAAGCCTTCCATCGCCGCTTGCAGCGCGCAGATCGGGTCGATTTCGGTCACCACCACTTGGGCACCCGCGCCGCGAAGCGCTTGGGCACAGCCCTTGCCGACGTCGCCGTAGCCGCAAACCACGCCTACTTTGCCGGAGATCATCACATCGGTGGCACGCTTGATACCGTCGAGCAAGGATTCGCGGCAACCATAGAGGTTGTCGAATTTCGACTTGGTGACCGAGTCGTTGACGTTGATCGCTGGGATCAAAAGTGTACCCGCCTTGGCCATCTGATAGAGACGATGCACACCCGTGGTGGTCTCTTCGGAAACACCCTTCCACTCT
>CALPMD020000203.1 GCA_943324575.2 Akkermansia muciniphila | reverse complement strand
TCGCGCTCGGGGGTGATCCGATAGATGTAGGCGGGGCGGTTTTCGCGGCTCGCGTCGTTGAGTGAGCTCTTTTGCTCCTGGGCGAAGTTCTCATAAGCTTTGCGCTCGGCCTCGGCGGCGACGTGCTTGTAGCGCAGCAAAATCAGCACGCCACCTAGCAGCATGATCGCAACGAGGATCAGCGCTGTGTTACGGAGCTTTTTGGGATCGCGGATGGCGGGTTCGAGACTGGGATCGGGCAGAGGCATGGACTGATGAAAGTTAGGCGGGACTGGGCAAGGCGCAAGCAGATGCGGCTATTTTTTTGAAACGCGGATCTCGAACATCTGCGGCCAATACTTGCCGGTCACCAGCAGGTGGCCGGTTTTGGCGTCGTAGGCGATGCCGTTGAGGACCTCGGCGCGGTTCGGCTGGGTGAGTTGGTTGCGCAGGCCGGTGAAATCTAACCAGCCAGTGACCCGCCCGTCCTTCGGCGAGATACGGACCATCTTTTCGGTCGTGTAAACGTTGGCGAAGATCTCGCCGTTGATCCATTCCAGCTCATTGAGGTTCTTGATCGGGCGCTCGCCGTCCTTGACCTCGACGGTCCTCACCACCGAAAAATCCTTGGGGCTGATGAATTTGAGAGTACTCGTGCCGTCGCTCATGATCAGCTGGCTACCGTCGGTGGTGAGGCCCCAGCCTTCGCCCGAATAGGTGTGGGAGCGGATGAGTTTGAAGGTGTCGGGTTCGAAGACGTAGACGGTGTTTTCCTTCCAAGTCAGCACCCACATTTCGTTGCCGATCACGGCGAGCCCCTCGCCAAAGACCGTCTTCGCCAGCGGCCGTTTGCGGAGGATCTTGCCCGTGCTCGGCTCCAGTTCGCGGACGGTGGACTCACCGTAAAGGCCGGTGCTCTCAAACAGTCGGCCGTTCGTCAGTTGCAGGCCCTGCGTGTAGGCATCGGCGTCGTGCGCGCGGACGGATAGAATTTGATAGCCGAGATGATCCGGCGACTTTTGGCAGGAAACGAGGGCGAGGCTGGCGAGCACCAGTGAGGCAATGCGGCGTCTCATGGCGTTAGAGCGCGGTGAATTTTTTCCAGCATTCAAGGAAGCCCGTGGCAAAGTCCGCAGGATTCGCGGCAACCCATGCGGCGACTTCGGCCAGCGGAAACCAAGTCGCGGTCTCAACCTCGGCGGACGGGAAGCGCAGGCTGCCATCGTGGCGCGCGCGGTAGAGGCGGATGTGCTCCCAGCCGGTCGCTTCACTCGGGGTGATGCGGGCGATTTCCTCGGGTGCGGATTCGGCGGAGATGCCCATTTCTTCGCTCAGCTCGCGGACGGCGGCGCTCTCGTAGGATTCGCCAGAGTCGAGGTGACCGGAGACGCTGGAATCCCAGACGCCGGGGTGGCGATCCTTGAGCAGCGAGCGCTTCTGCAGCAGCAAGTCGCCGCGCTTGTTGAAGACAAAAACGTGGACGGCGCGGTGCAGCAAATCCTGCGCGTGGACCTCGCCACGGCTGGCGGTGCCCGTCACTTCATCGTTGGCATCGACCACGTCGAAAAGTTCCTCCGACCTCTGCGGCAGATCCTTGAGCGGATGCGGATCGTAGGCGCGCGCCAGATCGACCCACTGCGAAAGCGTGAGCTCCTCGCCACGGACGGTGGCCGAAACTCCCAGCTCAGCGATGATGTCTTCCCACGGCGGGCCGTCGGGCAATTGCTTCTTGAGCTGCTTGCGGCGCTGGGCGAATCCGCGGCGGATCAATTCGTCGAACAATCGATAGTCGAAAGTCGGCAGGCCATCGGTGCGCGGTGTGAGAACGGCCACGCTCGAATCGATTTTCGGCTGCGGATAGAATGCCTCGGGCGGCACCGTGCGCAGCGGCTTGACCTCCCAGTTCGCCTGCGTGCGCAGCGAAAGAATCCCATAGTCCTTGGTACCCGGCTTCGCGGCGAGACGGTCGATCACCTCCTTTTGCAACATGATCACCGCGCGCTCAAACGGATGCGGGCGGCTGAGCAAGTTCTTCATGATCGCGCCGCCGCAGGAATACGGCAGGTTGCCGAGAAACTTCAGCGGGCGGTGCTTGAACAAAGTGCGGCCGTCGAACTTCGCGCCGTCGGCATGGTGGACTTCCACGCTCGGCTCGTCGCGGAAGCGGTGCTTCAGCGCGTCGGCCAGCCGCGCATCGAACTCGATCAAAATCAAGCGGCGGACTTTCCCCACCAGATGTTCGCTCAGCGAGGCCGTGCCGGGCCCGACCTCCACCACCGCGTCATCGGCCGTGACTTCCAGTTGGGAGACGATCCAGCGCGCCATATTCGGGTCGATGAGAAAGTTCTGCCCCAGTTGTTTGCTGGGCAGCACGCCCGCGTGCAACAAAGCTTCTCGAATTTCGCGTCCCGTCATGGCTGTCGTTCATGCGGTATTCCCGCCCGTGAAGCAACCCCAAGGATTGATGGAGCATTACCATCGGCTTTAAAATCCCACGCATTTGTTGTTTTTGAAGCCTCGCGCGATTGACGGGTTGCGGTCTATCGGTTCCTATCGGTTCATGTCCGCGCCGAAACCGAAGTTGTCCCTTTCATCCCACCGATGGGTTCTCGGCTACTTGATGAAGGAGAAGGCGATTTTTCTGCCGTCGCTGGCGGCGTTGTTTTTCACGGCGATGCTTTCGCTGGCGTTTCCTTGGTTTCTGAAGGAGCTGGTGGGGAATCCGACGGACGCGCTGAAGACGGGGGTCGATCCGCAGGTGGTGCTGGCGAAGTCGAACCGGGTGGTGTTGGAACTCGTGGCCGTGCTGGCGCTGCAGGCCTTTGTCGCTTTTTTCCGGGTCCAGGGATTCATCCGTTCGGGTGAGTCGGCGCTCAATCGCTTGCGCCGGGATTTGTTTGCGCATCTGGTCCGGCTGCCGATGCCGTTTTTCCAAGAGCAACGCGCGGGCGCGCTGAGCAACCGGATTTCTGCGGACTTGGGCGTGGTGCGCGAGACGCTGCTGACGACGGTGCCACAGGCGGTGCGGCAGACGGTGATTCTTGTCGGCGGTTTGATTTTTATCTTTGTCGCGTCGTGGAAATTGTCGCTGATCATGCTCGGTAGTGTGCCATTTGTGGTGCTGGCGATCGCGTTTTTCGGGCGGAAAGTCCGCGGCTTTTCGAAGGCGGCGCAGGATTCTTTGGCGGATGCGGGCACGGTCATTGAAGAAACGGTGCAGGGCATCGCCGACGTGAAGTCGTTCACCAACGAGCCTATCGAAGCGACGCGCTACAACCGCGCGCTGGAAAGTTTTCTCGGCGTCACCATGCGCGGAGCCAAGTCGCGCGCGGCTTTCCTGGCGTTCATCATCTTTGCGCTGTTTGGGACAATCGCGTTTGTCACGTGGTACGGCGCGCAGATGTTGGCCAACGGCCAAATCAACGGCACCAACTTCGTTTCCTTCATCCTGTTCTCCATCTTCGTCGGCGCGTCGCTCGGCTCCTTTCCCGAAATCATCTCCCAATTCCAGCAAACAGCCGGTGCCACCGAACGGCTGCGCGAACTGCTCGACACCGCGCCCGAGCGCACCGACGGCGATGCCAACGTCAAACTCGGCGGCGCGCTGGCCTTCGCTAATCTCTCCTTCCGCTACCCATCGCGCCCCGACGTGCAGGTTCTGAAGAATCTCACGTTCGATGT
>CALPMD020000202.1 GCA_943324575.2 Akkermansia muciniphila | reverse complement strand
CGATGAAGGTTTTGTGCATCCGGCCGACCTCGGTGACGTGGAAGGAAACTGGCACCGCGCCGCCGTCGGGCAGGCGGATGCGGAAGAAGCGGTCTGAGTGCTCGGTGAGCAGAGATTTGAGTTCGGAAAGTTTCATGATTTGATGGTGCGGCGCGTGGTGAGCGACTTGGGACCGGGACAGCAACTGTCCTCGCGTTGGGCGAGTCGTTGCAGCGAGCGTTCAGCATCGGTGGCCAAGATGCTTGCGTCGGAATCGGCGAAGAACTTTTCGAGCGATGCTATCAGTTTGCGGTACTTGCGGTCGATCCGACAGTAAGTCCACTTCTCGCGCTTCTCGCTTTCGAGCAAGCCCGCTTTGCGGATGACCTGCACGTGACTGGAGACCGAGGACTGCGGCATCTCCAGAATGTCCGCCAGCTCGCAGACGCACAGTGCCTGATCCCGCACCAAGCGCACGATTCTCCAGCGCGTGGCATCCGCAAGGGCGCGTGAGAAAGTAACGATGTTCTCCATGACGAAAAACATCGTAACGAATAATACCGTTATGACAAGCGCCAAATTAACTCGCAGTGCTGTTGCTGGCCGTGGGTGAAGAGATTGGCAAGCCGGCTCCAGTTTCGCTGGATAAAACCGGAGATTGACCCATGGCCTAAAATCGGCCACATTGATTAATAATGACCGCTCCAATCGAACTGGATTTGAAGCAACGCCTCGCCCGCCTATCGGAGCGAGATCAGCGTGCCATGTCTGCTTACTTGCTCAGGCTCAAACACCAGTCAAAGAGTGGTCGGCAAGACATCTCCAAGCTCATGCAGGAAATGGATGCGGGAGAGAAGATCGGGTTGACTCAGCTTGCAACCGATCTCGGGCATGGCTGCTAGCCCTTCATACGACCCCGTCCTCTCGTCCAAAGCTGCGGCGTTTATTGTCGGTCACTCCAAGATCCGGCAGCGAAAATTAATTGGACTGCTCTTCCAGCTCGCCGACAACCCATTCCAAATCGGCGATTACTCCGAACTAGATCAAAGCGGGCGGGAGGTGCAATTCATTCTCGTCCGCGACTTGTTGATCGCATTCTGGGCAGATCATGCCGTTAGGGAATTGAGGATTGTGGATCTTGAGGAGGTCTAGAATGCCGTGGTATCCCCGAAATCAGTAACTCCGTCCCCAGACTGCGCGGGTGGCGGTTTCCTTGCCGGTGAGGATGCACTTGCTGCTTGTTTTTGCGAGGCTTGCGGGCAACTCAGCCTCGGCGATTGGCAGGCAACGAATGGTGATCTTGTGCTGCTTGGAAAGCACCTCCTCCTCTTGACGGGTGCCGGCCCATGGGGTGTAGAGCCAGCCGGGATTTTCGGTCGCCCAATGCGCGTCGAAGGCTTCGAGACTATCGCAAGGCGTGATGTTTGCATCGCGGAATTCCGTGGCGCGGGCAAGCAGCGCGTTGTGGATTTCTCCCAAAATGTCGCTGGCGCGCTGGATGAATTCCGCCTTGTCGGCGAACTCCTTGGCGGCCACGGCTTGGTCGCGGCGCTGCACGCAGACCATGCTGGATTCGATATCGCGCGGACCGATCTCGATGCGGATCGGCACGCCTTTTTTGATCCAATCCCACTTCTTCACGCCTCCGCTGACATCGCGGGTATCAACGTGCACGCGGATTGGATCGCCGCGGAAGTTTTGGTGGCGCAGCGTTTCGGCCAGCGCTTGGCAAGCGTCTAACACCGCTTGGCGGCTGTCTTCCTTCGGCGTGATTGGCAGAATGACGATCTGTTGGGTCGCGACGCGCGGCGGCAGGACCAGCCCATCGTCGTCCGAGTGCGCCATGATCAGCGTGCCGATGAGACGGGTGGAAACGCCCCATGAAGTGGTGTGCGCGTGCTGTACCGTACCGTCGCGGCCGGTGAACGAAATGTTCTGCGCCTTCGAGAAATTCTGTCCGAGGTAGTGCGACGTTCCCGCTTGGATCGCCTTGCGGTCCTGCACCATTGCTTCGACTGTTAGCGTCATGTCGGCACCGGGGAAGCGCTCGTTTTCCGTCTTCTCGCCGGGAATGACGGGAATCGCGAGGTGATCGCGCAGGAACTCCTCGTACTGGCCGTGGATCATGCGGGTTTCCGCGATCGCCTCGTCCTTCGTCTCGTGGGCGGTGTGGCCTTCCTGCCAAAGAAACTCGGCGGTGCGGAGAAATAAACGCGGGCGCATTTCCCAACGCATCACGTTCGCCCATTGGTTGATCAGTAGCGGCAAATCGCGGTACGATTCGATCCAGCGCGCAAACGCCGCGCCGATGATCGTCTCTGATGTCGGCCGAATCACGTACGGCTCGGCCAGTTCGCCGGCGGGGATCATCTTGGTCTTGCCCGTGACCGGATCCTTCACGGCCTCGAGGCGGTGGTGCGTGACCACGGCGCACTCCGTGGCGAATCCTTCCGCGTGTTCCGCCTCTTTCTCCAAATAGGAAAGGGGGATCAGCAGCGGGAAGTAGGCGTTCTGGTGCCCCGTCGCCTTGAAGCGGCGGTCCAACTGCTGCTGGATCAACTCCCAGATACCGTAGCCCCACGGCTTGATCACCATGCAGCCGCGGGTTTCCGAATTCTCGGCGAGGTCGGCGGCTTTGATGACTTGCTGATACCACTCGGGGAAATCTTGGGCGCGGGTCGGGTTGATGGCGGTCTTTTCGGCGGACATGGTGCTGCCCCAATAGGAATCATGGTGCGGCGCAAAGAGCATTAAAAATTTCGCGCAATCGCGGACTTTTGGTCCGCGAGGCATGCCAACCTCCCCTCAATAATGGGATTTGGTTGATAATCCTTCAGTTTAATCAAAAATGGAAATCCCGAGCTGGGAGTTTGACAGCGGTGCAGCAAGTTGGCTTACTTCGGGTTCAGATATTGCTGACAACATACGAACGCATGAGCGAAAACGAAAACCAACCAACAGCCCCGTCCAAGCAGACGTCGAGTGTGCCACTGAAAAAGGAAACCGTTCGTATCACGTTGAAAGCATCGGACGCTCCGCCAGCTAGCCCATCGGCCACTATTCCCATGGCGCCCCCGGTCAGGCCTCCAGTTCCAGGTGGTGCGCCACGACCGCTCACGGCGCCACCCACCGTGCCGCTTCGTCCTGCGGTGGGAGCACCTGCGATGTCGCCCGTTAAGTCACCTGGTATGTCATCAGGGATAACACCTGCGCCGACCATTCCGCTGCGTGCATCTGTGGCACTACCTGGCACTATACCCGCACCCACGGTGCGCATCTCTCCAGTGGGCTTGCCGACTTTGCCCAAAGCCACAGTTCCTCTTCAAAAAACCTCTCAGCCGCTCGAACCCAGCTCCAAGATCGAGCCGCTCGAAGTCGCTGGAAAAGACGCAAGTGAAGCCGAAGAAGGTCAACTGCTTGTCAACGTCCTTTCCGGCATCGGTCTGGCGGCGGCTCTCGTTGTCCTGGCTCTTCAGTTCATGACCGCCAGCAAGTGGATCAATGCCGAGGACAACCCGAAGGCCGGTCAATGGAGCCAGCTCTCGCCATTCTGAGTCGGTTGTCGCCTTGTTTTTCCCAAGGCGGCTATTGACGTCCATGGCATGGGAATTTATGGTAGATCCATGTCTTTGAAACTTACCGAAGAAAATTTCCAAACCGAAGTTCTTGATTCCGACCTGCCTGTCCTCGT
>CALPMD020000201.1 GCA_943324575.2 Akkermansia muciniphila | reverse complement strand
CTTTGCAGGCTGGGTGGCGAGACCGATCTGGTTAATTCCCGAGCGGCCAAGGACGTCCAACACATCCATGACACCTTGGTATTGGCTCTGACGATCACCGCGCACCACGACGGGTAAATCAGGAGTCGCTGCCTTCAGTTGGCCGAGCTTGGTTTCCAATTCGGCGAGCGTCACTGGCAGCGTGTTCAGACGAATCTTGCCTTCGGTATCAATAGTGATCGCTTGAGTCTTAGGCGCATCAAGTTTGGGTGATGAAGCCTTGCTCGCACTAGGCAAGTTGACCTTAACCCCCTGAACGCCCGCAGTCGTCATGATGATAAAAATCAACAACAGCACGAGGTAGAGATCCACCATCGGTGTGACATTGATGTCATCGTAGCTTTTATCGTCGGCAGAGGCCATGAGAGAAAAATTTTGTTAATTATTGGTATTCCGAAGATCCCACCCAGATCAGTGAGAAGAACCACCTCTTTGGTCTGACTCTTGTGCGGGACGGTAGAATTCGGCCATCTTGGCAACAAACTCGTCGATAAAGACCTGCATCAGTGCCAACGAGTTTTTGATCCGTCCGTTGAGATAACTATAGATGAAGAGCGCGGGAATCGCGACAACCAGCCCCACTACGGTCGCCAACAAGGCCGAAGCGATACCAGGAGCGATCGAGTTGACGTTCACCTCGCCTGATTTGGCAATGATCGCGAAGGTAATCATCACCCCTACCACCGTGCCTAACAATCCGACATAGGGACCGCCAGCGATACTGATGGTGAGGTAAACGAGCCCGTTGGAGAGACGGTGACTTTCATGAACCAGACCCGCATCCAGACTGGCGCGGATTGCCTGAATGGAGCGACCCGATAGGCCCTCCACACGGTTGTTGTCCTTGTCGAGGCGGTGGCGGATTTCCTCCGAGCCGATATGATAGATATGGAACAAGGGTGATTTTTCGATCATCTCCTGCTCCGCTGCATCAACCTTACCGCCGAGACTGCTCACGCTGGACTTGTCCTCGGGGTTCAACGCCGTGAGATCAGTCGAAAGCGACTTCCACTGTGTGAGGAATAACTCGGTTCCTTTCTCAATGGAATTCAGATAAATGAACTTGCGAACCGCAACCGTCCAACCGATCACAATCATGAGGGCGCAGACTCCAATCGCGATCCAACCGTCGAACATCATGTTCTTGGCGATGTCGCCAAAAAGCGACAAGTGCTCCATCAGCTTGCTCTGCTCTCCCGCACCATCACCTTCAATAGCGCTGAGTGAGAGTGCGCGTTGCGCCGCCTCACTGCTGCCTTGGTTGACTGAGACGAGTTTAAGCCAACCAGCGGAACGTGCTGTTTTGGAAATGGAGAATTCGTCAAACTCACCCGTATAGCCATTCACCCCTGCAACTTCAGTGGCAATCCCGCCCATGCTAAATGGCGTGTTGAGCGAAGGCAAAGGTCCATCAACCGTAGCATAGAGGGAGCCATTGAGAAACAGCTGCAATGTTTTACCGTCAGCGACTAATGCGAGGTGACTCCAAGTACCGGCGGCAATTGGCGCACCTGCCTGACTGCGGACTGCACTTCCAGCACTTTTTACTTCAACTGCAGGAATTCCCTGATCCAAAAGGAGGCGGAACGAGGAACTGTCATCAGCACGGCTGAGGATGATCGCATTCTCCTGCAAAGCCGCAGGCTTGACCCAAGTCGAAATGGTGAGTGCCTGATTTTGTTTCCATTCAAGAGTGGCGGAAGAAGGAATCGTGATCGGTGTTCCGCCTAACAAGCGCAGACCATTACCAATCAACGATCCTTCCGCTGTGGCACCAGCGGTTTGTGCGTTGTTGGCGTTCGTGGTGGTATCGACCGGTGCGGTCGCACGCTCAGAAAAGTGATAAACCAAGGCCGTCAGAGCATCATAGGCGTCTGTAGGCTTTGCGGCAGCTGGCATATTTGCATCCGCATTGCCCATATAAATATAGAACGCTTGCTGGATCGAAGGCTTCACCTCAGGCAGCTTCACCCACACAAAAGCTTCGTTGAGCAGATTGTCATAGCTCTCAATCTGATGCGACAAGAGGGTCTTACCATCAGCCGCGACAAAGCGCAAATCGCTACCATCCTCACGGGCCCCGACAAATTGAAAGTTGCCGTCAAATAAACGTACCAAGACGGTCGAAGATCCTGAAATCTCCGTGACGTCAGCCGCAGCCGTATCCAATGTAATCTTTTGGCGTTGAGTCCAGGCAGAGTTCCACCAAGCGTCTTCCGCGTGCAACTGGCCGGCAAGTGCGAACACAGCGGCGAAGCTGCCGACTAAAGTGATTAGGGATGGTTTCTTCATATGGGAAATTATTGATTAAAAGTCGGCCCAGCCGCGGAATGTAACTCGGATGTCACCTTGCTCGGTATCGGTCTGGTCGATTAGCGGCAGCGCTGCATCCAGCGAACCGTTGTAGTGATTAAGAACTTTGATGCGCGTACCTGCCCCGACACTAGCGAAGTTGAAACGTGATTGCTGCGATGGTAGAGGATCATACATGTCCAACAGACCTCCATCAGCAAAGGCATGAAACCGCCACTCCGTTGGACTTGTAGTTCCTGCTTTGCTAGCCATTCCGATTAGAGAAGGACTGCGCAACTCAACCGTGCCAAAAACGCCATTGTCGCCCAGCGCAGTGGCTTCGAGATAACCCCGAACCGTGCCCAAACCTCCTCCAGCGATTTGCTCTCCATTGATCAGTGGCTGACTTGACAGCTGACCTTGGATTTTCCCATAAACCTGCGAGCCAGCCCAAAGGTCATGAGTGTGAGCCAGGTCGCTGCGAATAAATGCATAACTTCCGTCTGCATTATAGCGTTTGTTGTCGTAGTCAATCCTCTCGCTACCCATCCCGCGCAGATGAAAATTGAGCGAGCTATTAAACTCGGTAAAGCCCTTCTCCGCCAACCATGAGGCTCCATAGTTCGCGCTAATCGGGTAGTATTCGATCGGGGAAGAGATGGTATCTTTGCCAATCACGATGTCCTCTGAGAAGTTTTTGTAATCGATGCCGAGACTGAAGTTTTGATAAAAATTCTGCGTTGATGGCAGGTCGTAGAGTGCGCGCAGGCCGAGGATTTCGCCTCGACCACCGACGGCAGCTCCACCGAGCGTTGAGATGTCACTGTTTTGCTTGGTTGCTTGAACCATCAGACTCATCCCATTCGAAACGCGGGCGAGGTAGTAACCAGAAAACACCAGGGCATCATTCGTGTTTTCGGGAGCCACTTGAAAATTTACTCCTGTGGTATGGCCGAGCTGGAAAAGATTGGAATAACTCAAGCCGCCATTCAAACGCAGTTCCGTGGTGTTAGAACTGTAACGATTGTTCAACTCTAACGATCCGTGCAAGGGCAGCTTGTCCTCCACATTCAAATCGATATCCACGGTCCCCGGCGCCACCCCCGCCCGCAGGACCGGGGTCACCCGCCGATCCGCCAGACCATTGAGGCGGATGAGCTCCTTGCTCACCTGGTTGAGGTTCGGGACATTGCCTTCGGCCAGTGAGGGAGCATCGCTTTTGATCTTACTTGGCAGAAAGAACCGTGCACCGTTGACACGCAGCCGCCCGATCTTGCTTTCAACCACTTCGAGGCGAATCACTCCGCGCCTTGGATCTTGCTGCGGCACTTGGACCGAAACCGT
>CALPMD020000200.1 GCA_943324575.2 Akkermansia muciniphila | reverse complement strand
TGGCTGGGTAGGCCGCTTGGGGAAATGGTCGAAACACGCGGCGCGGTGAGTTTGTGACGTAGGGCGAGACGTTTTGCCGCAAAAAGGCACAAAAGCATCGCAAAAATTTCAGGGTTCGAGCCAACGAGGCCTTTGGTGCAGTGCACGCGTCCCTCCGTGCAGTGCACTTTTTTCTCGGGTCAGGCGACGGAATGGGCAAATCACCCTCGGCCTGAGGCGAGCCAATCCGAGATATACGGGGGAGTGATGCGCTTGAGGTAATTAAAAGCGGCCAGGGCGAGAGCGATGCCGACAGCATTGTAAATCAGATCAAGGACATCGTCCCACCCGAAACCGAAGCCAAAGGCGAATTCCGTGCCTTCCATCGCCAATGCGAGAAGGATGGCGAGCGAGCCCGCCGATTTGCGGCCAGCCAGAGAGGCCATCAACAGTGTTGGGCCGAAGAAGAGCGCCATATGCAGTAGCGGGCGGGCGGTTGGTAGGTAGTGTTTGACCTTGAGGGTGAAATCGCCCTGGACAGGAACTTTGCCGACTGACTCTAACACCATAGGTTGGAGAGAAGCGGCATTCTTGGCAGCAGGCTTGAAACTCGGGGCCGGGGGTTTGGAAATTGTGGTGATTTCTGGGCCGATTTGAAACGGCCCGCCAATGGACCGGATATCTTTCCATGGCCCAGGAAGCACGGCATAGATGGCCACCACCAACCAAATAGCCGCAGCCAAGCCACTGCGTACCGAGCCAGCTTTACCACGGGGGCCGATGAAGGCGATGGCCCACGCCAACCAGCCGCCAAGCAGGACCCAGCGGCCGATTTTCCACTGCAGGCGCTCCCTCAAAACCGTGGCTTCGATGGCGGTGATTTCCAAATCGCCGGATTTCCCCAAGTTTTCGAAGCGCAGCGCGGGAATGGCGGGCGCGTGATCCGGCCGCATCACCCGCTCGGTGATCCCGAAGCCTTGATCGTGTCTAGCCGAGGTAAAGGGATCATTTTCCCAGAGAGGCCCGCCGTTTGGCGAGTGCCATTCGATCAAGCCGCGACCGTCCTCCCAAATTTGCTGGCCGGGACGTAGATTCTTCGCTGCGACCGCATAACGGAGGTGAAGCAGACTCACTGCCATTGGCTCTGGAAAGTCCAGGCGGGCCACAACCCTTGGATGCTCGGGGTCCACGCGCAATCTGAGCACAGGCTTGGCGGCGGGGCCCAACCACTCGACGCCAGGAGACGGGCGGGCCAGCGGCTGAAGATCGGCAAGACGATACGTGGGATATTCCGGAGAGCGCTCAAAACGAGACTGCCACAGGACACCGAGCGCTGCCGATAAAAGACAAAAAGTTCCCGCGAGTGTGAGACAACGCATATCCATTTCTGAGAAACCACGAAGCTGCCGAATTTTCAAACCTATTCCACAGTATTTTCTGAGGCTCTGCAAATCGTCGCTTTTTTTGTGCCCCCCCGTGACAATTAAGCAGTCTAAGATTGCAATCCATAGCGTCTTTCATGAGGATGGGCGGGCAGTCTCTTTTTGTGATTCAAATCACCGGCTTTCGTTTCAAGTCTTCCTGCCATGTCAACCAGTCGTAAAGACTCATTTGAGATCCAATTTCTCCAGCTCACGGACGCCCTTCTGGTGTGGTGTGCCTTCAGTCTCGGCGGCATCGTCCGATCCTCGTTTGGCCTAGGCGCCCCCGATGAGGGCATGATGCAAAAGATGAACTGGGTGCTCTACATTGCAGTGCCGTTCACGCCGCTGGTGTTAGAACATTTTGGATTTTACAAGCGTCTGCGGACGAAACCCGCCAGCACGGCGATGTGGCAGCTGATCAAATCGCTGTTAGTCATCGTTTTGTTTCTGGGGATTTTTGCGATTTTCGCGAAACTGATGGACACGAGGCGCCTCGTTCTGGGGCTAGGTTTAATTTTTATTTTTGTCGCCATCCTCCTGCGTGACCGGGTCACCCAGATGTGGCTCAAGTACCGCGTTGGCGACGATTCCAGCAAGGAAAGAGTGATCATTGCGGGTTCGGAACAGGAAGCCCACGATCTATTGGCCGAGTTAGGCCCTGAAGCCACGACCAACTGGAATGTGATCGACCGCTTCGACTTGGAACTTAGCGATGTGGATTTGCTTTTCGAACTTTTGAAAAAAGAGTCGATCAGTCGGGTCATCTTTACCGCCAAGGCCACGGAGTTCGAAAAAGTGGCGCGTGCCGTAGAGGCCTGTGAGCTCCAAGGAGTGGAAGCATGGATTGCAGCTTCATTCATCCGCGGCCAGATCGCCCGACCGACCTTTGATCTCGTCGGCTCGAAACCGATGTTGGTCCTTCGATCGACGCCTGATCTTTCATGGGAACTCCTGTGCAAGGAATTTTTTGACCGAGCTGCGGCATGCACCATCATTCTGCTATCATCGCCACTGTGGCTGCTTGCCGCAATCGGCATCCGCCTTCGAAGCCCCGGAGCTCCGGTCTTCTACTCACAGATGCGGGCGGGGCGCTATGGGCAACCGTTCCGGATGTGGAAATTCCGCACCATGGTCGCCAATGCCGAGGAGCTTCTGGAGAAGATCAAGGAAGATCACGGCAACCAAATGGACGGCCCGGTTTTCAAGTTGCAGAATGATCCGCGGATTTTCCCCTTCGGCGCCATGCTGCGAAAGTTCAGCATCGACGAGTTGCCACAGCTGCTCAACGTCGTCACGGGTGATATGAGTATGGTGGGTCCGCGCCCGCTGCCACTCTATGAGGTGGATGCCTTTTCCGAGATTGCACATCGCCGCCGACTGAGTGTTAAGCCCGGCATCACTTGCGAGTGGCAAGCCGGTGGACGCAACCAGATCACCAGCTTCGAAGAGTGGGTTGCGATGGACTTGAAATACATCGACAGCTGGTCGATGTGGCTGGATATTAAAATTTTACTGCGCACCATTCCCGCCGTACTCTTTGGCAAGGGTGCGGCTTGATTTGAAGAAAAGCTGAAAGTTGAAAGTAAAAAGCCTGAATTTTTACAGTTTCAGCTTTCAGATTTCAGCTTTTATTCATCCATGCCCATTGTTTCGTCCATCTTCTTTGTCGCAGCCTTGGTTCTGGCGGTGGTCATCGGCCCGCAGACGCGGGCGTGGACTTGGGGGCCAGCCTTGCTGGCACTAGGAATATCGGTTTCGGCCGCGCTGCCCGTGTTTTGGAGCAAGGATCGCCCGCCACTTGGCCTCGGGCTGAGCGCTTTCTGCGCACTGGTGGCGGCTTGGTTTGGCTGGCGAGCCTGGGCTTCGCCGGTGCCCGAGCTAGGGCTGGCGGACTTGCTGTTGCTGGCTGGATGCGTGGGGACTTTCCTCAGCATCCGCGCGATCGAAGGCAACGCAGTGGCCGAACGGATTCTGATTTGGGGCATCGCCCTGTTGCTATTGGCTAATATCGGGGTCGTGGCGAAGCAAGTGGCAGAGCCAGGCTACGCACCCGTGTTTCGGTCGCGAGCGGGTGGTTTTCCTACGGGGTTTTTCGCGCACTACAATGAAGCGGCCAACTATTTGATCGCCTCTTCGCTGCTGGTGGCTGCGGCCGCTTGGTTCGGACGGCACGCCACTGCAACTCGGGTTTTATTTGGGTTGATCGCGATCGCGGGACTGGCGGCGGTTTATTTCACCCGCTCGCGCGGGGGGATTTTGGGGGCCGCGATCGGCTCGGGCGTTTTCGTTGCCATTGCCATGGCGATCGGAAAGC
>CALPMD020000199.1 GCA_943324575.2 Akkermansia muciniphila | reverse complement strand
CGATGGCCGTTATGCCGGCGACATGCGCTATCGGCTGTCGTTCATTGACTTCAACGATAAGGAGGTCGATCAGACCAACAAGGTCATCTCCGACCTGATGAAGTTCCTGAACCAGCATCCGGACGACACCGCAGCGGGTTCCATGTATTGCCTCCTCGCCGACAGTTATAAGAAAAAGAAATCTGACAAGGCGGACGAAATGGCGAAGTTTGAAAAGCTGGCCTTCGAAAGCTACAAAAAAGCGACCGAGACCGACAGCACCGACGATGTGATTCAATATGCGCTGGATTCGGCGACGGCACTGCTGCAAGGCAACAAGGATTGGGCGGGGATTGCCGCTCTCCACAGCGATTTCTTGAAGCGCAAGCCAGACAGCGTCTTGGCATTGATGTCCGCCACTCAAGTCGCCAAGATGAAAGCCCGCGAGGGCAAGGGGGCGGAAGCTGCCGAGATGCTCGCCAACTCGCTCAAGTCGCGAATCAACAATCCCGCCTCCGAGCAAGTGGAGTTCCTGATCGACGAACTGGTCAAAACGGTAGTCCCTCCCCGCAAAAAGGCGGTTGAGGTCGACGTCGATGCGATCGACAGGCAGCTGGTGGAAATCCTCAACAAGGCGATCAATGGTCAGGAAAACGCGACCACCAATGCCCGTGTTTACTATGCCCGCGCCCGCCTCGCGCAAATGCTGAAGCGGGCGGATCGTTCAGACCTCTACCTCAAGGGGATCGCGACGATCAACTCGAAGGACCCATCCGTTCTCAGCCCGGCACTGCTGGCGGTCTCCGGGGATATTCTCCTCAAACTCGGCAACTTCGATGAGGCCGAGGCGATGTTTAAACGGCTCAACGACCGATACCGGGATGGAATGTTCGCGGATGCGGGGCCTGTCGGGTTGGGCTACATCGCCCTCGCCCGCAAACAACCGGCGGATGCATTGAAAATTTTCGACACGGCCCTCGAGCAAAATCCCGGCACGTCACGGTTCAAGGAAACGACATTGGGCAAGCTGCAGGCTTTGTTCGATCTGGGTCAATTTGAGCCCGCAGAAAAGCTCGCACTCTCCATCGTGGGTGACAAAACGTTCCGTGGCGAGACGGCGGGCAAGGCCTATCTTCTCCTCGGCAAGGTATACACCAAACAATCTGACAAAGCCGCGGACCAAGAAGCAAAGCTCGAACTGCTCAAGAAGGCCCACGGCACTTACCAGCGGGTCTACGTTGCCTATCAGAGTACGCCTGAAATCTGCGCGGAGGCCTACTGGCAGGCCTACGAAACTGCAATCGCCCTAGGCAACCAAGAGCTTGCGACCGAGACGCTCAAAGCTCTAGCCGCCAACCCTAAACTTCAGAACACCGAACGCGCCAAGAAAGCGATCGAGTTAGCCAAGTAATTTTCCTAGCCATGATGACTTCATCGTACTTATTTCGGTCAGTCCTGCTGGCTGGCGCGGCCTTCGTCTTGCCCGTGTCACTGGCTGGGGCGGCAGAGCCAGTCCAGATCGTTTTTCAAAACGGGCGATCGGTGCCGATCACGGCAGTGGCCCTGCAGGGTGACAAGTTGACGATTACGACCGCGTTTGAAGCATTCACGGTGGGACAGGCGTTTCCGCTGGCGATTGCGGACCACATTTACGGCGAGAAGCCAGCGGCGGTGAATCAAGGGGTCGGCCTATTGCTGATGGGGAATCCAGATGAGGCGCTGAAACTGCTGGAGCCAGTTCTTGCCGCACAGCGAATCACCGCGAAGATTCCAGGGAATTTCTGGCTTGAAGCGGCCCGCGCTTCGCTAATCGCCCACGCCGTGAATGGCAACTCGGCTAAATGCACGGAACTGGGCAAGGAAATCTCGGAGTCGACACCTGCCCAAGGTAGTGATCCATTTGTGTCGCTGGGCAGGGCTCTATTGATGTCTTCCACCGATCAAGTTGAGGACAAAGAGGTCGCTCTGCGTGATTTGACGACCGATAATCTGCCGGCGGATGTCGCGGCGTATGCCACATACTATCGGGGGAATCTGCTCAAAGCCGCCAATCGTGACGCAGAAGCTCTCGAGGCCTACCTTCTGATCACCGGTCTTTATCCGTCCGGTTGCCTGGTTGTCAATGGTGCCGCTGAACTGAACGCCTCGAAGTTCCTCGCGACCCTTGGTCGTCGCGAAGAAGCCATCATTCTTCTCAAGAATTCCGCGCGCGATGCCGTTGACACCCTCGTGGCCACGGAAGCCAACAAGTTCCTTGAAACTCTGAAATAAACCACCATCTTTATATCCAACAACCTCTCACAACCTACGCCATGAAAAATACCATTCAAAAGGCTGTTTACGCAGCACTCCTGTTCCTTCCAATGACAGCGCATGCCTCAGCAGCGGGAGGGGGCGCTGTCGAGAAAAGCTTTATCGACGTCCTCAAAGAGGGTGGCTGGTGCATGTATCCCATCGGTCTTTTTTCGGTGGCTACCGTCTGGCTGATCATCGACATCTGGTTCCGCACCAATGACAAGAACTTGTGCCCTGAGGAGGATGTTACGGTAGCCAAGCAAGCCTTTCTGGCGGGCGACTACGTGGGAGCCTATCAGGCGATGAAAACGGCGACGAGCCCCTTTGCCAACGTGGTGCGCTCGGCACTTAGTTCCGTCGGCTATGGCAAGGATGCCACGGAGGAAGCGCTGGTCACGGAAGTGGAGAAGGCAAACTCCACGCTTCAGACGCGAATCAACTACCTATCGGTTATCGGGGTTTGCACGCCGATGGTGGGTCTCCTCGGCACGGTTTCCGGGATGCGCGGCGCCTTCGCCAGTCTCGGTTCCGCCGGCATTGGCGATCCAGCCGCACTATCCGGCCACATTGGTGAGGTTCTAATCGCTACCGCAGCTGGACTCTTCATCGCGATTCCCGCATTCATGGGCTTCTATTTCCTGCGGAACAAACTTCAGTCGGGCATTCACCATCTTGAAGAAGAAGCGGAGCGCCTATTCCGCAATGCGCCGTATGATTACCTCAAGGATGCGGACGTTGGACAGGAAGAGACGTATGCAGCGCTGCCAAACTGGATCGAGAGCCCGGAAGGCGCCGCTTGAGTCGTCCCGCGTAAAACCTAACAATTAACGATCAAAAACTATGGCTGGCGGTGGTGGAGGGGGAGAAAGTGGGGAGCCCGATTTCCAGATTGCACCCATGATCGATGTGCTGCTCGTGCTGCTCATTTTCTTCATGAGCATCACGTCGGCGGAGGTCTTAAAAGTAGACAAGAACATCAAACTCCCAATTTCAGCGAACGCCAAGAAGCGCGACCCGGAAATGTCCAAGCACGAAGTCGCGATCAACGTGCGCTGGCTGCCGGCGGAAAAGAGAGCGGTGCTCTTGGTCGATGACCGCGAATACCCCAATATCGAGGAGTTGGTTCCCCACCTGAAGGCCAAAAAGGCGGCAGATGAGAAACTGCGGGCGATTGTTCGTGGTGACGCGCTGCTTCCCGCCATCGAAGTGCAGCGAGTGATGAATCTTGTGGGTGAAGCTGGGATTGCTGACATTTCGTTTGCCTCCTCAAACAAATAACTTGCCATGAAAAACCATCGCAAAAAGAGAGGCACTTCCGAGGTGAATCTTGGATTCCAGATCGCGCCGATGATCGACGTGGTTTTCGTCATCATGCTTTTCTTCATGGTCATGGCCGGAGCCGTTAAAGTGGAACATGAATTAAAAACTACGCTTCCAGGAAATG
>CALPMD020000198.1 GCA_943324575.2 Akkermansia muciniphila | reverse complement strand
TGGGGATCACGGCGATCCTTTGTCACTTTGTGTTGCGGCGCTTTGACAGGAACTCGTCCGCCTATCAGCCACGCATCACGGTGATGACAACCACTCTTTGAAATCCCGCACGGCGGAGAATTTTCGCGCATTCACCAACAGTCGATCCCGTGGTGAAAACGTCATCGACAAGAACTACACCCGCTGGGGATTTCCCGATCTGGCGGCGGCCTGCTCGAGTCATGGCAAAGGCTCCGCGCAGATTTTCCATGCGCTGGGTACGACTGAGCCTCGTCTGATGCTCGGTCGCCCGGATCCGTTTCAAGGCCTTGATCTGCTGCAAGCCGGTGCGCCGGGCTAACACCCGACAAATCTCCTCGGCCTGGTTGAAATGGCGGTGCTGCAGGCGCTTGCGATGCAATGGCACGGGCACCAGTGGCCACTGATCCGCCAGAGCGAATGCCAACCGTGGATCCGCAAACGACTCGCTGGCGAGACGCCCGAGATCCTTCGCTAGATGAAGTTCGCGGCCATATTTGAAACGGTGAATCATCTCTAGCGTTCGCTCGTCGCGAATCAGTGCTGACCGTGCAAACTCAAAAGCAAACTTCAGATCGTGGCAATTCGGACAGACAAACTCATCTTCGATCTGGCCCTGAAACGCCTCGCCGCATCGTTGGCAAAACGGCGGTTTCAATCTCGGCAAATCTTGTTCACAGGGACTGCACAGTGCGCCACCATCCATCAAATTCACCCTGCATAGCGTGCAGATCGGCGGATAAAGGAGATCCAGCGAACGCTCCAGCCAGCCTCGCATTTTCAATGGTGAAATTATAGCCACTGCCCACATTTCTACCAGATTTTCTGCCATGCGAAAAGCTTGGGATCGATGATTTGCCTTGGTGGCGTTTCCCGCTTCTTTTAGAATGGTCTCATGACCACCATCGAGCCCGTCGGGAACCTCCACAGCCAATGGGGCGAAGGCCCTATCTGGTGGCGGGGCATGCTTTACTACGTTGATATCGAAGGCCACCGCGTCCATCGCTACGACCCCGCGAGCGGCAGCGAAAAATCCTGGGATGTCGGCCAACGGGTCGGCACCGTGGTTCCGCGCGAAAGCGGCGGCCTCGTCATCGCGGGCGATCACGGGTTATTTTTCCTCGACGAGGAAACTGGCACGCTCACCGCCATCGCTGATCCCGAAGCCGATAAGCCCGACAACCGCTTCAACGACGGCAAGTGCTCTCCCGATGGCCGCTTCTTCGCCGGCACCATCAGCCTCGTGAAAAAAACCGGCGACGCCCGACTCTATCGGCTCGATCCCGACCTCTCTCTACACGAAGCCTTCGGCCCCGTCACCAATTCCAATGGCATCGTCTGGTCTGCGGATGGCCGCTGCGTCTACTATATCGACACCCCGCGCAAAGAAGTTCTGGCCTTCGACTACGATGCTGGCCGCCTCCGCAACATGCGCAGCGTCGTTTCCACCGCCTACCTCGACTCATCACCCGATGGCATGACCATCGACGCCGATGGCCACCTGTGGGTCGCTTTTTGTCACGGCGCCTGCGTCATTTGCTTCGATCCTGATACAGGCAAGGAACTGCGCCGCATCGATCTACCCTGCCTCGAAACCACCGCCTGCACCTTCGGCGGGCCCGATCTAACGGACCTCTACGTCACCACCGGCGTTCACAAATCCGTAGTCGAACCCGATGCCGGCCGCCTGTGGGTGATCCGCGGCCTTGGTGTGAAGGGGCTGCCCGCCCACGCCTTTGCGGGGTGATAGAGATCGCGGTGCGCAGAAGCGCCATGCCATGGATTTCAAGGTTTTCATCGCGTTGACATCTGCCTTCATCCCAGCCAACGTGGCCGCCATGGACACGATGAAACTTCTCCTCGGTGCGACGGTCGCGCTTTTGCTGGGTGCGCTAGCCGTGTCTTGGCAGGGGATGAAAACGGGCATCAGCAGTGCGCCACCGGATGAGATCGCCCGCCTTCAGAAGCAAATCAAGGAACTGACCGCGGAACAGGACAAACTCAAGCTCGAGCGCCAATTGCAGCAAATGCGCAGCGACGCCGCGCAAGCGCCACCTGTCGCCAATCCTGAAATCGAAGCGATGAAGCTTCAGCTCGAAGAAAACAAACGCGCGCTGCAAGAAATGGAGCTCAAGAAACAAACGGCCGCCCGTGACAAAAAAGTCTCCCAAGACGAAGAAGGCCTGCTGGCGCAACGCAAACTCGAAAGCTCGGACAGCGAACTGCGCCGCGCACGCATGATCAGCGATGCCCTCCTCATCGGCCGCGTCAAGGAGCTCGTCGAAGATCCCCATGGCAGCTTCATCACCTTTGAAATACTGATGAGCGAGCAAGTCCAAACGGGCGCCACCGTCGCCATCCGCCGCAAGACTGGCATTCTCGGCCAGTTCAAAGTGTCAGACGTCACACCGGAAGGTGCGGTTGCCAATCCACTGCCAGGCTTTGGCCCGGTCAAACCTCAAGTCGGCGATGAACTCATCCTGCCGCCACAATACTGAACAGGTTTCAAAGCTGAAATTGGAAAGCAGAAATGCTTTCTGGCTTCGCAATCAGCTCTAACTCGTTTCAATTTTCCAAATTTCAGCTTTACCCCAACCATGTCCACTACCGTCGGTCTCATCTCACTCGGTTGCGCCAAAAACCTCATCGACTCGGAAGTCATGATCGGCCACCTCGCCCAAGCGGGCATGTCCCTCACGCCCGATCCCGAGCTTGCGGACGTTCTCATCGTCAACACTTGCTCGTTCATCGACATGGCGAAACAAGAGTCGATCGACGCCATTTTCGGTGCCGTGAAGGACCGCACGGACGACCCCGACCGCGCCCGTCAGAAAATCATCGTGGCCGGCTGCCTCTCACAGCGTTTCGCCAAAGATCTTCCCGGGATCATGCCGGAAGTTGACGCCTTCATCGGCCTGGATCAGATCACCAAGGTCGCACCGATTATCGAAAATCTGTTAGGCAAAAATAATGCGTCGGAAGTTTCCAAGGATGAGGGACCGGCCGCCACCGACGATCCCCGGGACTTTGTCACCCTGAAGCCAAAATACGTGCCGGACTACACCACCCCACGTTTCCGGCTCACCCCCGATCATTTCGCCTACGTGAAAATCGCCGAGGGCTGCAACCATACCTGCACCTTCTGCATCATCCCCCAGATCCGCGGCAAGCATCGCTCGCGGACCCAAGAATCCGTGGTTCGCGAGGTCGAGGCCTTGGTGAAATCCGGAGTTAAAGAAATCAATCTGATCTCTCAGGACACCACCTACTTCGGGATGGACCAATGGGAGGGCGAACGCCCGAAACCCAGTTCCCCCGTCGATTCCACCCGTGGAGAATCACTTTCCACCCTGCTCCGTGAGATTAACAAAATCCCCGGCGATTTCTGGGTCCGCCTGCTTTACACCCACCCGGCGCATTGGTCGGACGAGCTCATCACCACCATCGCTGAATGTGACAAGGTGGCAAAATATGTGGACATCCCGCTCCAACATATTTCTGATAGAATGCTCACCGCCATGACACGGGTGACCACGGGTGACTATATCCGGGACTTGCTCCGCCGGATGCGTGCGGGGATCCCCGGACTCGGCATCCGCACCACTTTCATCGTCGGCTTTCCTGGTGAGACCGAAGAGGACTTCCAAGAATTGTTAGAATTTATTGAGGAGTTCCGCTTCGAGCGAGCGGGGGTTTTCCAATA
>CALPMD020000197.1 GCA_943324575.2 Akkermansia muciniphila | reverse complement strand
TCGAGGGTTTCGCGGATGTCGGAGAGCTCGGAACCGGAGCCGCCGTGGAAGACGAGGTCCATCTCTGCCGCAGCGCCGTGTTTGTCGGTCACGACCTTTTGGCCGTCGCGCAGGATCGTCGGCTGCAGCTTCACCGAGCCGGGCTTGTAGGCACCGTGCACGTTGCCGAAGGTGGCGGCGAACAGGAAACGACCGATCGGTTGCAGCGCTTCGTACACGGCCAGCATGTCTGCTGGCGTGGTGTAGAGTTTTTCAGCGGCCACACCGGAAGTGTCGTGGCCGTCTTCTTCACCACCGACCACGCCGGCTTCGACTTCAAGGATGATGCCCAGATCGGCGCACTCCTTGAGCAGGCCCTTGGAAAGTTCGATGTTTTCGTTCAGCGGTAGCTCGGACGCGTCCAGCATGTGGCTCTGGAACAAGGGGCCTTTGCCTTCGGCGATGCGCTTCTTGGAAGCTTCCAGCAGCGGGCGGAGGAAGGAATTGACCTTACCGGGTTGGCAGTGGTCAGTGTGCAGCGCGATGAGCACATTGTACTTCTCCGCGAGAAGGTGCGCGGCTTCCGCAAGAACGATCGCGCCGAAAGCGGCCTCCTTGACCATCGTGCCAGAGGCAAATTCGCCACCACCGGTGGAAACCTGGATGATTCCGTCGCACTTCGCTTCGGCGAATGCGCGGAGCGCGCCGTTGATCGTGGTGATCGAAGTGACGTTGACAGCCGGGTAGGCATAACCGCCCTTTTGGGCAGCGTCTAGCATGGCGCGATATTGGGCAGGAGTGGCGATAGGCATAACGACTCTGATACTAACGGATTCGTAAGGTGACGACAAGCGAGAATCGAAGGAATTGCCGTAAACCCGGAATCGTCTGCCCGGTGGCCGGGGATAACGGCTTTTCGATGGCGTGGATTCCAAGCGTTGATCCCTGAAAATAGTTGACCCCACCCGCAACGTGGTGCGGGTGGGGTCGGTTTTATTGAGTCCGCAGATGCGGCGCGCGTGATTCCTCAGCCCTGATAAGCTAAATCACGCCGCTACGATAGGGGACGGTACCGGCGTCGTTGTGGAAACCTTGCGGCTCAGTCCACTTTCGCGACGATTGCGTGGTGTGTAGCCTAGGGCACGATATAGTGGACTATTCTCGCCATACTCTAGTTGACCACGCACGGCATTGATGATCGTGCGTTGGATCTCGCGCAAGGCATCGTCCGTCAGCTTGAGTTCTTGGTTCTGGGCCGAGAGCACTGCTTTGGTTTCGCCAATGCGATTCCGAATGTTGAATGCTTCGTAACTCGCTGCTGTGTATTGAGCTAGTGTCATCCCTGCGAAGGATTCTTCGGGGGCGATTTGACTCCATGCATTGATGATATCGTCGTGACGATTGATAATTCTTGGATAGATGTAATTAGACATATTGTGGTGTTGTTGTAGTGTTGCTTTATTGCGAATAAACATGCTCCGAATACCCTCGGAGGCATGCACTAATGTTTGATTGATTTTTTTGTATTTGTCAAGCATGTTTGTAATTTATCCATAATTTAGTTTTTAGATGAGGGTGAAATCACTGATTATATCTAACTATCATATGGATCTTGTCGTATTTTAAAGGGATTGATATTGGGTCAGATCAGACCGCGCAACGAGCGTTTCCAGTCTTGCGACGAGCGTTTCCAGTCTTGCAACGAGCGTTTCCGGTCTTGCAACGAGCGTTTCCAGTCTTGCAACGAGCGTTTCCGGTCTTGCGACGAGCGTTTCCGGTCATGTAACGAGCGTTTTCGGTCATGTAACGAGCGTTTTTTAGTCTGAAAACGAAGCCGGGTGACGATTGGGCGGCGGATGAGTTGGATGGTTCAGCTTGCCAAGTGGGGTTCTCTGGGATTGTTTAAGTGTCATCTGATGACCGCTTCCGAAACTATTACCTGTAAGCCGACGCCTTGGTTTCTCCTGCGTGCGGGGGCAATGCTGCTGATGTTCGGCACGTTTACCGCGTTGTTCTACGTCGATGGCTCGACCGGGTACCGCAAGAAGAACCAGGTATTCTACCTGCACCGGTCCTTCCAGATGGCGAATGAGGAGTTTTCCAAGATGAATGCCGACGGTTCGCTGACGGCTGCGGCGTGGCAACGTTATGCGGCCGGGCGGACCGTGGCGTTTCCCGAAGACCGCGCGGTGCTGCCCGCGTCGACCCCGTTGTCGATGCCATGGCCAGCGGTTCTGCAAGACTACGAGCGGATGAAGCCACTGCAGTGGAACATTTTGTGGCGCGAATACACCAAGGATCTGGGCCTCAATGCGACTCCGCCCGAACAAGCCTACGATGCCCAGAAAATCCGCGAACAATGGATCGTGGGCGGCGTCTGCTCGGCCTTGGCTGTTGCGGCGGCGTTTGTGCTGCTGCGCACGCTCGGCCGCTCGATCTCGGCGGATGACACGGCGATCACCACCCAGCAGGGGAAACGCGTGCCGTATCCGGATTTGAAAACTCTCGATCTGCGCAAGTGGGAGACCAAAGGGCTCGCATTCATCGACTATGACGGCACGGCGGGCAAGGGGCGCATCCGCCTCGACGGGCTCACCTACGGCGGATTCAAGGCGCAGGATCAGCAACCGGCAGAGCGCTTGATGCAGCAGATTCGTTCCCATTTTACCGGCGAAATCATCGAATATACCACCGTTACGGCGGCTGTAGGCAAGGAAGAGGATTCCTCGCCCGCCTGATCCATGAGTCTCGACCTCATTCTTTTCCGCTCCAGATTCGTTTTCGGGGTTGCCAAGACCGGTCTACAAGCGATAAGCATCTGCAACGCCTTTCCCAACCACACCAACTTATGTCAGACAAAAGTATCGAAGCCCGCGTAAAAGACATCATCGTCGACCAACTTGGCGTCAACGCTGATCAAGTGACCACCGAAGCCAAATTCGTCGAAGACCTCGGCGCTGACTCACTCGACACGGTCGAGTTGGTGATGGCCTTTGAAGAAGAATTCGACATCGAAGTGCCCGATGAAGAAGCTGAAAAGCTTCAAGCCGTCGGTGACGTCGTTTCCTACATCACCAGCCAACAAGCCTGATCCAATAAGGCGTAGAGCTTAATGAATGGGCGGGCTCCTCACAAAGGTGTCCGCCCTTTCTATTGCAATGTGCCGGATCTGGGTGATCCTCTACCACCGATGCATTCTCCAGACGACATTCAATACGCACTCGAAACGACCCAGGTGCTGCGTGAGCCCGATAGCCGCATTCAAACCTTCGGTGAAACCCGCTTCGAGTTCCAATTGATCAGTGAGTTGATGGACCGCACTGGCGAAGTGCGGATCCGTACGGGAGAGGTGGAGGCGATGCGGCCGCGGATTCTCCGTCCCTCCGCGTATCAAGAAGTTGAGCTGGAAGGCTTCGACGCCTCTGCCCGCGCCCGCTTTGACAAGCTGGTGGAAAAGCTGAAGGACGATGGTAAAGATCTCGCCTTCCTCCAATACGGCTTTCGATTCCGCCGAGGACAGGTTCACGAAGAAATTATCCACGACTCATTGGAAAACGTCCGCGAGCGGGTCCTCGAAGACATTCGCCGCAGCGGAAACCCATCCCGCGCCATCATCGAAGGGGTGGATGACGCCTGGGAAATCTCGATCCTCAAATTCTCGTTCGAAATGATTCTCCGCTCCCATGAGATCAATGCCTTTGATTTCAAACGCCGCGGCCTGATCTAAGACCTACCTCGGATTTC
>CALPMD020000196.1 GCA_943324575.2 Akkermansia muciniphila | reverse complement strand
TGGCATCCGCCGCGCGATCAAACTGAACGTTGCCGGTGCCTATCACTCGCGCCTGATGCAGGGCGCCCAGGACCAACTCGCCGCTGAACTGGCCGGCGTGAACATCCAACCCCCTGCCCTGCCCGTGGTTTGTAATTACGGTGCCTCATTTGTTTCCGATCCCGCCGAAATCCGCAGCATGTTGGAAAAACAGGTCACGGGCTCCGTGCGTTGGACGGAATCCATCCAGGCGCTGATCGCCCAAGGCCACCGCAACTTCCTCGAACTCGGTCCTGGCAAGGTCATCGCAGGGCTCGTCGGCAAGATCGACAAGGATGTGACCGTCCATTCCGTAGAAGATTTGCCTTCGCTGGAAGCTGCGGTTCAAGCACTTGCCTAATCGTTAGAAGCCGCGTCATAAAAAAATGACAAAACGTTAAAAAAGAGATTGCGCAATCTGGGGTCGCCCAATAGCTTCCGCGCACCCGAACGGGACATGGAGCGGTAGCTCAGTTGGTTAGAGCGCCAGCCTGTCACGTTGGAGGTCGCGGGTTCGAGTCCCGTCCGCTCCGCCATTCCCGAATCGGTAACAAGCCCCGCCTGCAAAGGCGGGGCTTTTTGTTGCACCGACGTAGGCAGCATTAAGGAGCTGCGACCTTATTGTCGCATCTTCCCGCGGATGAAGAAGGGACAATAAGGTCCCTGCTCCTCACTGGCATTGAGGTCCGGCATCGCCCGGACTGGAAGCCATTTCGGAAAATAAACCTACGACCTTGCAATTCCTCCGTTTCGGCCCTTCTATCCCGCCTCATGCCTACTGTTGCCATCGTCGGACGCCCAAATGTGGGGAAATCCGCCCTCTTTAACCGCCTTGCTGGGCGGAAGATCGCTATTGTCCACGATCAGCCGGGCGTCACTCGCGATCGCATCTCGGCGCCTTCCAAGGCGACGCAGGTTGCCTGCACCTTGATCGACACGGGCGGAATCGGCGGTAACATCGACGACGGGTTCGATGAACAAGTCACCATCGAGGCGGACATCGCCATGCAAACGGCGGATTTAATCCTGTTTGTGGTCGATGCCCACACCGGCCTGACCGCAGTGGACCAAGCGCTGGCGCAAAAACTGCGCAAGGCGAAGCCGCCTGTCCTGCTAGTCATCAACAAGGTGGACGATGACAAACACGAAAACTCTCACTCCGACTTCACTCGCCTGGGTCTCGGCAACAGCGTCTTTGTTTCCGCCGAACACGGCCGCAACTTCGGCGTGCTTTGCGACGAAATCGACGCGGTGATCGCCCCACTTGTTTCTGAGACCGAAGCTGAGGCAGAGGTCGCCGAAGCGATTGGCATCAAGCTGGCAATCGTCGGCAAGCCGAATGCGGGAAAGTCCTCGCTGGTCAACGCAATCCTCAAGGACGAGCGCACGATCGTATCCGACATCGCCGGCACTACCCGCGATGCGGTCGATCTGCCCTACACATTCGAAGGCGAAAACTTCACCCTCATCGACACGGCCGGTCTCCGCCCGCGGGCCAAGCGCGATAATTCGGTGGAGGTTTTCTCCGCCATGCGGACGGAAAAAGCCGTGCGCCGCGCCGACCTCTGCGTGTTGGTCATCGACCTGGCTGCGGGTGTCAGCGCGATGGATCGCAAGATCGCCCAGTTGATCATGGAGGAGAAAAAGCCCTGCCTCGTCGTACTGAACAAGTTCGACCTCTTTCACCCGGGTGCCAACCGCACGGCGCGTCTGGAAGAAGCGACCGAACACGTCCGCAAAGAATTGTTTTTCCTCCACTACGCACCCTTCGTCGCCTGCTCGGCCAAGACCGGCGGCTCGGTGGAACACGTGCTGAAGGAAGCCCTGAAAATCCGCAAGGGTGCGCAAAACATCCCCACCACCGGCCAACTCAACCGCATTCTGCAAGGCGCCTTCGAGGCGACCCCGCCGCCGATCGACAACAAACTGCGCAAGCGCCTCAAGCTCTACTACGCCACCGCCGCGGTGGAGGAGAAGTACAGCGTCATCCCCGTGCCGACCATCGTGCTCTTCGTCAACGACAAGCGCCTGATGGCCGCCAGTTACGAATCCTACATCATCAACCGCTACCGCGCCGCGCATCCCGCGCCGGGAATCCCGGTGGTGCTTTCCGTACGTTCGCGCTCGCGTAAGGAGTGGGAGCCTAAGAACCGCAGGCCACAAGGACATTGATTTAACTAGCGAAAATGATGCGGGAACAATACGGTCCTTCAGACCTTTTACATCATCATTAATACGCTTCCATGATTCGCCCCCTCGTAGCCCTCTTTGTCGCAGTATCTGCGATGCCACTGTCCGCTGAAACCCGCACTTGGAAAAGTGCGGATGGTAAATTCACCCGTGTCGCAGAATTCGTCAGCCGCGATGCTGACCATGTCACGATCCGCGACGCCAATGGCAGGCAAGCCAGCGTCGAGATTTCAAAGCTCAACCTGGAAGACCAGAAATGGCTGGATGAATACCATTCTTTAAGTGCTCCAAGTCCGCAGTCCGAGCCAGATCCACGGGCGCTATTTGATACACTAAAATTCAATGACAGCCGCGAAACAGTGCTCGCCAAACTCAAGGCAAGCAAGTTCGCCGAGATGACGATGGATGAAACCTTCATCGGTCGTTCGGGCCTCAATGGAGTTTTCCGCACTCGTCAAAAAATCGGCGATCTGAATGCCTCGCTCTACTTCGACTGGACGGACGGAGGCAAGTTGCAAGAGATCAACCTGCAAACCGATGCGCTGCCAGTCGAGAGCTATCAGACCGCCATCGCGCCGAGTTGGAAAAAATCCATCGAGCTGCTCAGCGAGCTTTACGGCAAGCCCATGCAAAAAGGGCCGCTGCCTGCGTCAAACAGCATCAATAGTGGATCATTCAGCCCATCCCACCTCTGGAATTTGGATGGCGGCTCGGTCCTGCTCGGAACCGCACGCGAAGGCCCGCGCTACCAACTCGTCGTGCGCTTTACCCAGAAAAAGATCCAGCCGATCGCCCTGCCATAAGCGTTTTTCTATCTGACTCCGCGCTTGAAAGATCGATCTCAAGCCTGAGAATCCCGCCATGGACGAGCTCGATCTTTTTTCAACTCCCGCACCCTGTCCGCAGGATCGGATCCGCGAGCTGCGCACCCTACTCGACCGCCACAACCGGCTCTATTACACCCAAGCCGAGCCAGAGATCTCCGACGCCGAATACGATCGTCTTTTCCGCGAGTTGGAATCGTTAGAGGCCAAGCACCCCGAGCTTCACGACCCGAACTCCCCCACCCTCCGCGTCGGCGGCGCGCCCATCGACGGATTCCAGCAAATCCGCCACGCCGTGCCGATGCTCAGCATCGACGATGTCTTCGAACTGAGCGCAGAGGCCATCGAAAAGAATGGCGCGAACTGCGCCGAACAAGAACTCATCGAGTTCTATCAGCGGCTCCAGAAAAACCTCAAACGCGACGAGATCGCCGTCACGGTGGAACCCAAGATCGACGGTGTCGCCGTTTCCCTGCTCTATCGGGATGGCAAACTCGCCTACGCCGCCACCCGCGGCGATGGCCAAACAGGCGACGACGTCACCCACAACGTCCGCACGATTCGCAGCATCCCTCTCAAGCTTTCATCCCCGCATCCCAGCCTGCTCGAAGTCCGCGGCGAAATCTTCATGCCCAACGAAGCCTTCGCCGCACTCAATGCCGAGCGCGACGAAGCGGGGCTGCCCACCTTTGCCAATCCGCGCAAT
>CALPMD020000195.1 GCA_943324575.2 Akkermansia muciniphila | reverse complement strand
GCAGTCTGCGGAGTTTGTTCCCCGTTTTTTCGAAACAAACGGAGCAGTTTAAACCCGAGACATTTACGCTTCCTGAAAAGGTTCCTTTGAATTTTGGAGACGTGGAGCTGTTGTCCAGACTCAACAACGAGTACGCACGGGTCACTGAGGTAGTGGTCCCGTCGGTCGTTAGTATCAATACCGCCGGAGTCCGCAGCGAGCAACTGCTCGACATCTGGGGGCAGATGCGAGTTCGCAATTATCCAACCCAAGGACAGGGGTCGGGTGTGATCGTGACGAAGGAAGGGCACATCATGACCAATCATCATGTGATCGCCGGACAACAGAAGATTCGGGTGACGCTTCATGGTGGGAAATCTTATTCGGCACGCCTCATCGGCGAGGATGCGCTGCTGGATATTGCAGTGCTGAAAATTGATTCGAATGAGACGTTTGTTCCCCTGAAATTGGGCGATTCGTCGCAGGCCAAGGTGGGGCAAATCGTACTGGCGGTTGGTAACCCATTCGGCCTTGGCGAAACCGTGACGCAGGGAATCATTTCGGCCAAAGAGCGGTCGCTGTCCGATAACCAGCGCGATCTCTTCCAAACGGATGCGGCGATCAATCCTGGAAATTCTGGTGGACCCTTGGTGAACTTGCGTGGCGAAATAATCGGCATCAATGTGGCCATTTTCTCCCAAGACAAGCAGAACCCCGGCTTTCAAGGGGTGGGATTCTCCATTCCTTCTAATGACGTGAAAGACGCGCTTTTTCAGATCCTCGAACGCGGCCGGCCGATTCGAGGATTCCTCGGTCTGCAGATGCGCGATTTGGATGCGACGGTGCGCTCGGTGATCGGCTATGAGGGGGAAGAAGGGGCGGCGATTCTCGGGGTTTCTCCAGGCTCGCCAGCGCAGGCCGCTGGCCTTCAACCATGGGATGTGATCCGCTCACTCAATGACGAAAAAATCCATAGCTCGACTCAACTTTTTTCCAAAATCCAACGGACTCGAGTCGGAGAGGTCATCACTCTCGATGTCTGGCGGAAAGGAGAGGAGTTGCAAGTGAAGGCGACCATTGCGGAAAGTGGCGAGTCAAGAGCCTCCACCCAGTCCGCAGCCGATCCTGCGGGGCATGGCAGCAGCCAGGACGCAGAGGAGATTTTGAGTGAGTTGGGTATTGAGGTCCGCGACCTATCGGTGCCCGAGCGCCTGCATGGCTACCGCGGCGTTGTCGTGACCGGCGTGGCCGATTCCGGTGTTGCGGCAGGACGGCTGAAGGTGGGCGATCTGATCATCGCGGTGAACAACGCGCGCATTACGGGTGTCAGTGAGTTTTTCCTGCGTCTCGCCGCGTCTGCTGCAACACGGGATACGGATCTCTTCCTGATTCGCGATGAACAGGCGTTAAAAATCAGTTTGCCCGCTTTGCCGCCGCGATAATAATGGTCGCGGGCTGGGGGTTTTCCTGTCTTCTTACGTTCAAGCCAACTCAACTCATTGATGAAACCATCCAATATTTCTTACTTCTTTCTGGGTCTTGCTACCGTCATTACCGCTTCGGCCGTCTTCTTCTGGATGCGTCATCCCAAGCCTGATTCGAAAGTGGCGGCGGCGAGTGTTTCACCGAATCAATCCGCTGAAATCGCGCCGAACCAACCCGGATTGAATGATTCGCCGACTCAGCAAGCCCCCGATCAGGTGTTAGCCGATCCCGGAGTCGGCGCCTCCGCCGTCGAGCCTGTGGAGCTCATTGGGCGGATTGCCCAAGCTTTTGCGGCAGGCGATTTAGCTAAAGTCAACACCTTGATGGGCAAGGATGCCTTGGACCCGCAAACGATTTCTCGGCTCAAAGCACTATTTTCCAATCCAATTCACCTGCGCCAACCAGATGGCATTCGGGAAGTGGGCGAACTGGAGTTAAATCAGCGTTCTCGTTGGGCGATCCAACTGGATGGCCCTCAGGGCGGCTCCATCTTCGTCGATCTCCGCCGCGTTGGTGGAAAGTGGTCGGTCGAAAAAATAATGCTGCCATCCAGCGACGCCGCAGAGCCCTCTGGCCTGATCGACTCCCTCAGCGTGGCGGATGCATTTATCCAGGCGGTTCTCAAACAGAACTTCGATGTCGCGCGAGCTCATGTCGATGCCGCGACGGTGTCGGACGCAAAAATCGCGGGACTGTGCATTCTGTTTGAAGAAGGGCAATATCAGCTTCGCAAAACCAAACCGCTGCGATCGATGTTTCAGCGCCAGGATACGGTCGGCTATCTTGCCAACGTAGAAACCCGCGATGGCAAGCAAAGCGCCCAGTTTGCAATGACTTTGAAGCAGAAGACCGCATCCACGAATTGGATCGTTTCCGAAATCAATCTCGATCAATTGCTCGCCGACTACGCGAGCCGTGTAGCGGGTGGCGATCTTTACTACTCGCCTCTCATCAGAAATCCCAATGGTGGCGACACGCTGGCCCTTTATTTTGAGTTCGACGAAGACCAAATGCATCAGCGGACCCGTCGCCAGTTGGAGATCGTGGGCCTGATTTTAAAGTCGGATACCGGCAAGAAAATCACGCTCAGCGGCCACACCGATGCGCTTGGGACCAAGGACTATAATAATGATCTCTCGTCGCGCCGCGCGGACATTGTCCGTGATTTCCTCATCAACGCAGGGGTTGCCTCGAGTCAAATTTTGACGGTTGCCAAAGGCGATAGCCAGCCGCGCCGCCCCAATGTGACGGAAGCCGGTGGCGACAATCCCGACGGCCGTCGGGCTAACCGCCGCACGGAAATCTACCTCGATTTCTAAGACCCGCGTCCCTGAGGGATTTACGTGGGGAAATTCATCTCTTCCGAAACTTTTTTGCAATTGAGTGGGTTTAGCTGCTAGAATTCGGCCAGATCTTTCATGAAATCCGCTCTGCTTGTTTTATTTCCCAGTGTTGCCTTGCTCGGGTTGAGTGGTTGCGGATGGCATTCGATGTCTGGGCATGCGGCGCTGCCGCTACCTGCCAACTGGAAAAATGCAGCAGGGTTTCCGGTCGCCTCGCCTACCAAGGATCTCGCGCGCTGGTGGAATCGGTTTGATGATCCGGCGCTGACTCGCCTTATTTCGGATGCGCTGGCCAATAGTCCCAATGTGGCGTCGGCCTCGGCCCGTGTTCGCGAAGCCCAGGCCCGCCGCAACGGTGCGAATGCGGCGCTTTTCCCAGACGTCAGCGGTGCGGCTGCCGTCAATACCGACAGCTCCAAGAGGAATGGTATCGGCTGGAGTCCTGATACGGCTTATTCTGGGGGGCTCACGGCCACTTGGGAGGCGGATCTTTTCGGGCAAAACCGCAGCTTGCTAGCGGCCGCGGCGGCAGAAGTGGGGGCATCTGAAGAGAACGCCCGCTCGGTGCAAGCCTCGTTGGCAGCAGAAATTGCGATCGCTTATACCAATCTCCGTGTGGGCGAAGCGGGTCTTAAAGTTCTCATCAGCACGGTCAAAACCCGCGAAGAAACCTCCAAGCTGGCCACGTGGCGGAATCGCGCGGGTCAGGCGGATATGCTCGAATCCAGCCAGGCGATTAGCAGTCTCGAACAAGCTCGCGCCGCGATTCCCGCCGTCGAACAATCGATCTCACAAAATCGCAATCTGCTCGCCCTGTTATCGGGTCAAAATCCGGGCAGTCTCGATGGTTTGCTCGCATCGGGGAAGAAGGTGATCCCGAATCCCGCCCGCAGTCTCGCGGTGGGCATTCCGGCGGACACGCTGCGCCAACGTCCCGACGT
>CALPMD020000194.1 GCA_943324575.2 Akkermansia muciniphila | reverse complement strand
GTCAGATTTTAACCACGGATTTCACGGATGAACACAGATCAAGAAAAACAAGGATCCAAATTGCGCCTTCCTGTGGGATGGCTGTGACATTAAATATTGAATCTTGGCATTCCTTCGCGAGAAGAACACGTCCGTCTCGAAGATGCACGCGTCCGTCTCGAGGATGCACGCGTCCGTCTCGAGGACGCGCGGGCCTTTGAGGTGGACTTTGAGCTGCAATGCGGCAGCCCGGCCCAGTTAGAGCTCCTGATCCGAGCCGAGAAACCTGACTCGCGCGCGGCGGCGGACAAACAGGAGAATTCCTGACATCAGCAGCACGAGGCAGCGAGGTTCTGGAATAGCAACCAGCTCGCCGCTGGTGAGCAAGGTGGACTGGCCAAGCAGGGTCTGGCCGCTGTCGCCGTAGATATTGATGTTTGCCAGTTGCTGTAAGGTCAGGCTGGAGGCACTGGTGCCAAAAAAGATCCGGTCGATGCCGCCGCCTGTGGCTTGGCCGGACCAGTTCCAGATTTCGAGGGTGGCCGCACCCGCCCAAGCGAGGGCGCTGCTATTTGCCATGTTGAGGGTAACGCTGCCAGCACCGAGGTCGACCACCGAAGTCGACGAAAGGGCGAGAAGACCGAAGGAATTAGTGAGTGAGCCGGAAAAAACGACGGTACGATCTGAGGCGCCGTTCAAGGTGACCAGCGCAGACGAATGGATCGCTGACGATGCGGACACAGCCAGCAGTCCTCCCGAATTGATGGTGACCGCCGAGGTGCCGCCAAGCGCGTTTGCGGCAGCGGCTTGCAGCGTGCCACCATTAATCGTTGTCGAGCCGGTGAACGAGTTTGCCCCCGAAAGGATTTGGATGCTTGTGCCGTCCTTGACGAGTCCGCCGGAGCCTGTAACCCCACCGGCAAAGTCAGAGGCGTTGAGGCCCAGAGAATTGCCAATCGTCAACAGATGCGGGCTCACGTCAGCGCTGAGGTTCACCGAGGAAGTCGCACTACCGCTGAGCGAGGAAATGCTCTGGTTGGCGGCGGAAAGGCGCAACTGGGAATAGCCGCTACCGCTGTCGTCGAGCACGATGGCCGAGCGGGCCAGTGAGGTCGGCAGGGCTCCAGCCGCCGCTGCATTGAGAATTCCGCCGCTGCGAATGAAAGTCGGGCCGTTGTATGAGTTGGAGGTCAGCAGCGTGACCGTCGCCGCGTCCACCACGAGGTCCGAATTGGCCGAACTTCCCGTGATGCTTCCGCTCACTTCGAATGAACCGGCGGAAAATGCGAGGATCGACCCGTTTTTCGACAAGCCGCCGGTCAGCACCACGGTGCCATTGCCGGTGTTTCTGAGGGTCCCGGTCTCGGTGGTGACGGTGATCGCGTTGGCGTAAGTGTTTTTGCTGCCATTGTTGGCCGCCAGCGATTCGAAAACCAGTGCCGACGCCGAGTTGAGTTGGACCGCGGCGGTCCCCAAGTTATCCTTGGTCGTCACCGTCAGGCGGCTGCCTGCCAGAACGGCTGCGGTGCCGGAAAATGAATTTGATCCACTCAGGCGCAGCCCGCCCGCACCGGAAACATTCAGCTCGCCGCCGCCCTGGATATTCCCCGTAAAGTGACCTTCACTGGCATTTTCCTGAAAGGTGAAATTCGAGCCCGCATCCAGCATGATGGCCGAACCCGCACTGGCGGCGGAAGCGGCCTGTGTCTCGCCGGCCCGCACAATCTTGGGCGCCGCGCCGACATCGCCGAGGGCCCCCGCGCGGATCGCTGCACCGCTGTTATCGTAGGCCCAGTTTTGCACCACCCCGCTGTTGCCGTTGCTCGACAAGGTCAGCCGCATCCAGCCGAAAAACGAGGCGTTGCCATGGGTCAATTGAAACCCGAGATACGCCGATTGACCATCGCCGAACTGGCCGGCGGAGGGCCCGAGGTGGCCGGAATCATCCTCAGCCCCCGACATGCCATAATCCGAGGAAAACAAGGCGCTGCCATTGATGATGCTGCCAAAGGTGATCGGCGCGATCGAATCTTCATTCCCCGTGCCGATCCGCACGGGCTGGAAGTCAGGCGAATTCGCGATCCCGAGCCCGCCAAAAAACGGATTCAAATCCCAACCGCCAAATTCGGTCGTGGAATGCTGTAAGCTGAAAACGTCGATGAAGACGCCGTTGAAGTCCGTGGGAATTGCGATGTTTTGGGTGCCGCTATAAACGATCTCTGCCTGTGCCAGATCCCCGCATGCCAGACGCGCGGCGCAAACCAGCATTATCACCCGCGCGCCGATCAAACGAGCGGGCCGACAGCGGGGACTATGGATCGAGGTCGCCATCTTAGGGTTGTGACTGCACCTTCACGCGAAAGAATTTTGCCTTTTTGCCATTCACCGAAAACGGGTAAGGCACCGAGACCGCCTGCATCTGGCCGTCCGCCGCCAGCACCGTCGGGGTGGATGTGGAGGCCTTCCACGTGGCGAGGTCAGCACTGAATTCCACCGCATAGGTGAGGTGGGCGGTCAAATAATCCAGGCGCCTGGCGAACACCGCACGGAAGGTGAACGAGCTACCCGTACCGCTGGCGAACGCGATCGGGGTCCCCGCACTCTGCAAGGTCGATCCATTCCATGCCACCGCGGAAGCTGAGCCTTGAGAGGGATTCATCCCAAAAGCATACTCCTGCAAGTTATTCAGCCCGTCGCTGTCGCTGTCCCCGCTGGGCCTCCCCTGCGAACCGCTCTCGCCGAAGTACTGCACCTGCCAAGTATCAGGCAACCCATCCGCCGCGTAATTTCCGAAATCATCATTGCCGGTATTCACCACACTAATTTGTAGAGTCCCGTCCATACTCTGATAGACTGCGTGCACCTCGGCGGAAGTATTTTGATACACCGATCCAGCGGTCATGAGGCCACCACTGCTGATGCCAGAGATAGGACCGCTTACCACACTCCAGCTGATGTGATCGGCAGACAAGGCTCCTGTCGTGTCATCGTCGTAGCGGAGAGTCGCAGCAAGCTGTCGGGAGCCCCGTTCATTCAGAGTGATGGTGGAACCCGCTCCATCCAGCGTCATGGCCACAGGATCCATCAACTGCCCAGCGTATCCGCTGCGCAATGCATAGTCCTCTGCTCCCTGAATCCCACCGACCATGGCAGAAGCATTGACCGCATAGTCAACACTGGAAGCCATCAGCCCTCCGAAGTCAACGACCGCAGGGTCAAGTGAGTAGTCCGCGCTCGATCCTGCAAGAGCCGACAGCGGCACTAGCGACAGGATGAGCACGGAACGAAAATGATGCATTTACTTGTTTCCCAAAGCTTCTTCCAACCTACGCAGACGGCTTTCTTGATCCGCGAATTTCCGGTCCTGATCGGCAATTTTTTTCTTCAGCTCCCGGTTTTCTCGGTGAAGTTCTTGGACCGCGGCGGCGGCGTAGATCGTCAACGGATAGGTGTCGACTTGCAGAATGGGTGATCCGTCAGGCATCACCTCTCCGCTGCTCTTCACATCGTCTGGAAACACCGTGGCAAACTCCTGCGCGATCACGTTCGGGTAACGCACGTCTTCGATGCTCGGGTGGGCCGCGCGATATTCGTCGGTGTAGCGGAAATCCACCAAGCGCACCTGATCAAGTTTTTCCAATGCCCCCGTGATCGACCGAATCTCCGTCTTAATCCTGCGGTCGGAATTGGCCAACCAACTGCCCGCCGTCGTCTTGCTGGCCGTACCTTCCACCTCCAGCGAGTTCGTGGCAGGCGTGCGCTTGATGCCAACCTTACCCGTGAACACGTTGTCCTGATCGAGGCGGGCGACTTGAGCCG
>CALPMD020000193.1 GCA_943324575.2 Akkermansia muciniphila | reverse complement strand
CCGATGGATCAGCTAACATTGCCGATGGATCAGCTAACATTGCCGATGGATCAGCTGACGTTGCCGATCGATCGGCTGACGTTGCCGATCGATCAGCTGACATTGCCGATTGATCCGCTGGCATTGCCGATAGATCGGCTGACATTGCCGATCGATCCGCTAACAGTGCCGATTGATCTGCTGACAGTGCCGATCGATCTGCTGACAGTGCCGATCGATCGGCTGACATTGCCGATTGATCCGCTGGCAGTGCCGATCGATCTGTAGACAGTGCCGATCGATCTGCAGACAGTGCCGATCGATCTGCTGACAGTGCCGATCGATCTTCCGCGCGCGCGGGCCCCTTTCTACTCGCGACGTGGTGATAGGAACGGGTTGTGAACCCGCTCCTCGCCGAGTGTAGTGGCTGGGCCGTGGCCGGGGAGGATCACGGTGGAGTCGGGCAGGGGAGTGAGGACCTGTCCCAGCGTTTGCAGGGCGTGTTGGTAGATGGTGGGGGTGGTGCAGCCGCCCATGGAGCCTGCAAACAAGGCATCGCCGGTGACCAGAACGGGCTGCGCGAGTCCGTCGATGTGGTAGCCGAGTGCGGGGTTGGCGTGGCCGGACAAGTCGCAGGCGCGCACGGTGAGGGGACCGCACGGAATGGCGTCGCCGGGTTTCATGGGGCGGGCGTTTTCGATGTGGTCGCCGTGGATGCGGTAGCCTTGGCCGCGCAGGGTGGAACTACCGCCGACGTGGTCGCGGTGGGAGTGGGTGATGAACACCTCATCGACACGGGGCACGTGGAGTTTGATCAGTGCGGCGGCGCAGGCTGTGGATTCGTAGCCGGTATCGAATAATATCGCAGTGTCGTCGGTCCAGATCAGCCAGGCATTGACGCGCTCGCCGTCAAACGGGAAGTCGAGCCGGTGGATGTTCGGCAGCTTCAGCGGCTGGGGCAGGTAGTCGGGGTGGTGGGCCAGCGCGTCGGGTTTCAGGCCGAGGACGGTGGCGAGACGGCGGGCGGTGTCGACGGAAAATTCGCCATCGGCAAAAGCGAGGACTTCGCTTTCGGGAAGTCCCGCCTTTTGGGCAGCGTCTGCGGGCGTCAGTCCGTGACCGCGCAGGGCTTTGCGGATGACGTAGGTGTAATCGTCTTCAAGCATCGGGGGGCGTTTCGCGGGCCTTGCGGGCCTTCGCGCGAACTCCAATCAACACGATAACGCCGGCAAAAGCGAGGAAGATCGCAGCGGCGATGCCTAACACGGTGAAGAGCCGGCTGCTGGCGGAATCGACTTGGGCGTTGCTGACGTGGTCGGCGGGGACTTCGTCGGGCTTGCGGGACAGGACGATTTTGCCGTCCTTGACTTCGACGCGGGTGAACTTGGCCATCGCCGGGCCGATCACCGGGTCGGTCAGGTAGCGCTCCATGATGCGGTAGGGCGAAAACTGGCCGATGAAGCCTTGGGGCACTTGCACGCCGGGGACTTCGATGCGTTCCACCTCGAGAACCACCTCGTGTTTGAGCAGCTTTGGTCGGGCGATGAGGGTGGCGTTGAGGTAACGGCAGTCGGAGGCGATCCAGCTCGGTTCGTCTTTGCGGGCGAGGCGCGGCCTGCCATTGAGCATGAAGGAAACGGCGATACGTAGGGTGTCGCCTTCAATGCTGACGACGCGGAAGGTGCCGCGCAGTTCTTTGAAAGGAGCGTAAGCAGCGATGGCGAGGTTGAGTTCGTCGGCGCTGAGCGCGAGCGAGGTTTCGCGGTTGCCCAGAAGTTGCTGGCGAAAGGCTTCGATGCGTTCGGTCAGCGGGTTAAGAACCGCTTCTTGGTTTTCGATCGACGAGACCTCGATGGGAACCGGGGTGGTGGCGGTGAATTTTTCGATCGCGCTGGATTGGCGGAAGAGGGTGGCGACGGAAAATCCGATCAGAAACACCATCACCACGAGGGCTGTGATGAGGATGGCGCAGCCCGCGAAGGGGGAGCGGGCGCTGGCGTCTTTGGGTGGTGTGGACGGATTCATGAATCGAGTGGTCGGTCTTTTTCGTTGTCGATCGGCGGCAATTCGTCGCTGGTCGGTAAATGGTGGAGTGACGCGGCGGCGTTCCAGCCATCGTCGCCCGCTTCATCGGTGGAAGTATTTTCGGTGGCGGCCTCGCGGCGGAGTTTGCGCTCTTCGGCTTCGCGGGCTTCCTGCTCTTCGCGGATGCGGGCTTTTTTGCGGTCAAAGTAGGCCAGCCAGATGCAGATTTCGTAGAGAAAGATCATGGGTGCCGCCATCACCAGCATGGTGGGGATGTCGGGGGTCGGCGTCAGGATGGCTGCGGTGACAAAGATCGCCACGATCGCGTAGGATCGCGTCTTGGACATCGTTTCGTAGCCTAGCAGCCCCAGTTTCACAAAGACCATGACCACCACCGGTAGCTCGAAAGATGCGCCGAAGAGCAGGGTGAACTGGGTGGCGAAGGAGATGTATTCGCCGATCCGCCAGTCGTTGGAGATGCCCATGCCACCGCTCCATTCGTAGAAAAACTGCAGGGTCCGCGGCAGCACCAAGTAGTAGGCAAAGGCGGTGCCGGCGATGAAGAGCCCGAAGCCGATGACCATCGCGGGCCACAGCGCGCGCTTTTCATTGCGGTGCAGGCCGGGCAGGATGAATTGGAGAATGTAAAGCAGTAGCAGCGGGAAGGATAAGACGATGCCTGCCACGAAGGAGAGTTTCATCGACAGCATGAAGCCTTCGGTCGGCTTGAGCGCGGACATCATTTTCAGGTTGCCCTGAACGTCGCTGTCGGTGGTGGGTTTGGTTTTGAGGAGCGCCTTGACTTGGCGTTTGAATTCGTCGCTTTCGGCCAGCGAATTGACAAAAGCCTCGCGCTTTTCCTCCGGCAGGACGAGGGCGGCGCGCAGCAGGCTGACGGATTTGGCGTGGAAAGTGAGTTCGTCACTGCCGAGCGAGCGATAGAAGATTTCGCGCTGGTCGGGCGGCAGGCTCATCGCCGCGTGTTCGACTTTGCGGGTTTTTTCCCAGACGTCGACGGTCAGCGGGCGCGGGGCATCCGTCGGCAGTGTCGCCTTGAGCTTGTTGACCATCACCTGATCCACCGGGTAGCGGAAAAATTCCATGATCCGGTTGTTGAAGGTGAAACACAGGAGCGTTGAAATCACCAGCGTGATGGTGATGCGGGTGATCATCGTCCGCAGGTCCTCGAGATGTTCGAGAAACGGCTTTTCGTGTTCCGGATGCGAGTGCTCGCGGAGCTGGATGACTTTTTTCAGCAGATACATGCTCGTGTGGCGTCGATGAAACCTCTGCCAGCCCTTATTCGCAAGGGTAGATGTTTTTGCGGCGGTCAATTCTGGCGTTGCGATCTCGCGCGCCCCGTCACAAACTGCAATGCCGCCCGACACCATGCTTCAACACGACTCGCTCATTCACGAATTTCCGATCCTCGATCAAACGATCCAAGGACGGCCTTTAGTCTATCTGGACAATGCGGCGACCACGCAAAAGCCGCTGGCGGTGCTGCTGGCATCCCGCCATTACTACGAGGCGATCAATTCCAACATCCATCGCGGGACCCATCACCTCGCCCGCTTGGCCACGGAAAGTTTTGAGAAAGCCCGTCAGACGGTAGCCACACAGCTGAATGCGGCGAGTTCTGACGAGGTGATTTTCACTTCGGGCACCACGGATGGCATCAATCTGGTGGCCAATGTCTTGTCTCTGTCGGGCCGGATTCAGCCGGGCGATGAGGTGCTGATCTCGACCTTGGAACACCACTCCAACATCGTGCCATGGCAAATGCTGTGCGAACGGACGGGCGCGATTCTCAAGGTGATT
>CALPMD020000192.1 GCA_943324575.2 Akkermansia muciniphila | reverse complement strand
TGGGAGGAGATGGGAGTTGATGGGAATTGATGGCGGGCTGCGTTGGAATGGGTAGTTTGACATAAACCCATTTTTAGGGGAGCATTCATCCATGAAAACCACTCTTGATCTGCCCGATGATCTGATGCGGGAGGTGAAAATCCGTGCTGCACAGCAAGGAAAGAAACTCAAAGATGTTATGGCGGACGCCCTTCGCAGCGGCCTAGGGGCAACGCCCCAAAACATCGAAGCGCCACGTGCGATTATCGCTAAACACCCCGTACTGGGCTTTCCCACCGTGAAATGCGCGCCAAACTCAGTGGCATCGCAAATGACTCCCGAGGAACTGCTTAAACTTGAACAAGAAGCTCTCGCTGCCGATGACCTTAAACGCGCAGGGATTGCTGTTTGATTCCAACGTATGGGTGGCGCTGACGTTCCCAACACACGGCTTGCACCTGACCGCTACGTCGGTGCTGGAAAACTGTGTAAAAACGAGCACCGCTTTTTTCTGCAGGTCAACCCAACAGAGTTTTCTCCGACTCATTACTACAGCGACATTAGCCCGAACCTACGGCTCTGCTACGATCGACAATCGCCAAGCCATCCAAATTCTCACAGATTTACACCAACTCCCTTACGTGGGTTTTGAGAGTGAACCTGTTGGCACAAATGATCTCTGGCTGAAGCTCGCCGAGCGCAACACCGCCTCGCCAAAGCTGTGGATGGATGCTTATCTCGCCGCGTTCGCGATTTCAGGACAGCTTCGCTTTGTCACCGCCGACAAAGATTTTCGCCAGTTCCAAGCCAGCGGCCTCGATCTTCACCTTCTCAAGTCTCAACTCTGAACCTCTTCCATGCTCCCATCTCTCACCGGCCAATCTCCTGAAACTCTTGCCGCCTGGCTCAAGGACGCGGGGGAACCGGCGTTTCGCGCTGACCAAATCCTTGAATGGATTTGGAAAAAGAAGGTGACGTCGCTTGATGCGATGAGCAACCTGCCCGCTGCGCTGCGGACGAAGCTGGGCGAGTCGTTTCGCCTTAGCTCGCTGGAACACAGCACGACGCAGGGCTCGGCCGACACCACGCGGAAGTTCCTGTTCCGGCTGCACGATGGGCGCTATGTGGAAAGTGTGCTGATCCCGGCGAACCCGGCGCTTTACGGGGAAAAGTCTGACCGCCGCACGCTCTGCGTTTCTTCGCAGGTCGGCTGTGCGTATGGTTGCAAGTTTTGCGCGTCGGGTTTGGCGGGGTTTACGCGCAATCTGGATGCTTCGGAGATCGCGGGCCAGGTCCTGGCGGCGGAACAACTTTCGGGCGAGCGGGTGGATTCGCTGGTCTTCATGGGGATGGGCGAACCGCTGGCGAATCTGGACAACCTACTCGCTGCCATCGCGCTGATCACGGGGCCAAAAACGCTGCATCTCGGGGCGCGCCATTTGACGATTTCCACTTCCGGCCTAGTCCCGCAGATCCGGCAACTGGCCGACCACCCGCAGCAAATCCGCTTGGCCATCTCGCTCCACGGTGCGACGGACGAGGTCCGCCAGCAGATCATGCCGGTGAATAAGAAGTGGCCGGTCGCTGAGTTGTTTGAAGCGCTGGACCACTGGAATGCGAAGAAGACGCAGAAGCTGACGCTGGAATATATCCTGATCCACGGCGTCAACGATTCGCTCGAACAAGCGGCCATTCTCGCCCGCCACGCCCGCCGTCTGGGTGCCAAGGTGAACTTGATTCCTTACAACACGGTCGAGGGGCTGGAATGGAAACGCCCGCCGAACAACCACTGCCGCGCCTTTCAGGAGGTCCTTAAAAACGTCGGCGTCACGGCCAATCTCCGCCTTGAAAAAGGTCACGACATCGACGCGGCCTGTGGCCAGCTGCGCCTGAAGCAGGAGACTGCGGAAGGCATCATCGATGCTCCTGCGAAGCGCTAGGCCATCCCGCTAGCAGCTCTGGGGGCGGCGAATCTTTCGATGTTCTCACGTTTCCCTGAAATGCCAGGGTTGCGCCGCTGGCGGATCGTGTTACAACACCCCTCTCAAGACCATGCCAAACTACGATTACGAATGCACCCAGTGCGCGAAACGCTTCGAGATCTTTCAAAGCATGAGTGATGCAAAACTGACGGACTGCCCGGAGTCCGACTGCGATGGACCGGTGAAGCGCTTGCTGGGTACCGGCGGGGGTATCATTTTCAAGGGCGCTGGATTTTACCAGACTGACTATCGCTCGTCCTCCTATCAGGCAGGGGCCAAGGCTGATGGAGCCGCAAGCACAGCGGCAAGTGCGCCCGCAAGCCCGCCCGCAAGTGCGCCCGCTGCTGCCAAGTCGGGGGAATAATCCGGGGCTTTTCAAACCCATGGGCGCGTGTAGTATCATCCGCACATGGCCGAACCTCAAAACCCCTCTTGGATCGGAGGATGTTTGTCGAAGTTGCTATTTTTGATCCTGTTGGTCGGGTTGCTCGGCTTGGGTGGGGCGGTTTATTGGGTGAGCCAGCCGCAGTCGCTGTCAGATCTGGGCGCGAATAATCCGCGGGTAGTGGCCTTGCCGCAGCGGGATTTGAAGGCGGTGGTCCAAGGCGCGATTGACGGTAACTCGCCATTAACCTTGTCGGAAACCGAGCTCAATCAATGGCTGGGGCGGACCTTGGCAGCCCGGCAGGGCGGCTTGCTCGGTGGGAAGGTCACGCTGGATCGCGTCTGGATTCGTCTCGGAAGGGACCGCGCGGAGGTGATTTTGGTGCGGAGCTTGTGGGGTAGGCCCTTCACGGTGTCGATGTTTCTCGGGGTCGAGCAGGTGGATGGTCCCGATGGCAGCGCCACGGTGGTCGCCTTGCACGGTGGACCCTATCTGAAGGCTTTTCCCAATCCGCCGCAGGGTGGCCGATTTGGCAGGCTGGTGGTGCCGCAAGGGTTGCTGGTCTTGGTATTGCCCGCCTATGAACGGCTGGCCACCGTGTATCGCGAGGAGATCGATCTTTGCCTGCGCCACATGGTGCTGACCCGCATTGAAAAGGGCCGCGTCATTCTCAATCCCCCAGAGCCAAGCCCGCAGGGCCTGCGCCAGAGCCTTTGACCGCCCATGATCAAGCGCACTCTGCTTCTGGGATTTCTCAGCACCTTGGTCACTTTGGCAAGGGATCCTTCGCAGGCTACGGGCGTCTCTAACACGGCGGCAGCGCCCAAGCTCGATGGCCAAAACCAGGTGGTCAGTAGCAGCAAGCAATTCCGCGTCAGCGGTGGCGAGTCTGCCGACCGTAGCCGTGTGGCCCTGCTGGCGGAAGAGGCCAAAGACGATCTACTGCGCCTGACCGAGGACAAGGATGAGTGGAAAGTCCCGATCACCGTCACACTCCACGGCAAATCCGGCAGCCCCAGCCCACCGCGGACTGTCGCCATGCAGATTTACGCCAGCGAGGCGGGCTATGATTTGCGGCTCGATTACCACCTCAGCGGTGGCCTCGTGCGAGAGACGCTCCTGCAGGCGGCGACCTCTGCTCTCATTTACGAGCAGACCCTGCGCGGACGCCCCACGACCGAATCAGAAACCCCATTCCTCGTGCCGCCATGGCTGGTGGTGGGGCTGCGCGAGGCCACTGCCTGGCGCCTCAACCAAGGGGATCGCCGCCTGTACGAGGCACTTTTCAAATCCGGCGGGCTTTTCAAAATCGACGAGCTCTTCTCCCTCAATCAGGCTGGCTACGATGACATGGATGCCGCCACGCGTGCGGCCTTCTGCGCCTCTTCCGGTGCGCTGGTGATGGCCTTGCTGCAGCAACCTCATGGCGTCGAAGGCTTCCGCAGCTTCCTGCGCGAAGTCGCCGCCTTTGAAGGAGAAATGCCCGC
>CALPMD020000191.1 GCA_943324575.2 Akkermansia muciniphila | reverse complement strand
CTCTTTCAAATGATCGTCGACCAACACCCCGGCCACGTACCGTCGCTGTGCAAACTCGGCGTGGTAAACCTGCGGCTTAAAGATACGGCGGCAGCCGCAGATTCATTTCGCCGGGCCGTCGAGCTGGACGGTAATAATCCCTATGCACACCGCATGTTAGGCTTTGCTTTGATGAACATGGACGATCTGCCCGCTGCCGAAATCAGCATCAAGCAAGCGACCGCGCTGGCCCCGAACGATGCCAAAAGCCACATGCTGCTGGGCGTGATTTCGCAGCGCCTCGGCCGCACAGCGGAGGCGGAATCACACTATAAAGCCGCCATATCCGCCGATCCTTTGCCCAGCGATTCCTACTACAATCTCGCCCGTCTTTGCTCCCTCAATCAACGCATGGGGGAGGCAAAGAAATACTACGCACAGGCTCTTGAACGGGGAGCTGTGCCAAACCCAAAGCTAGAAAAGCGACTCGCACAGCCGTGAAGAATTGTCGTTATATCGCTCTCTTACCAACGTTCCTGCTCGCTTCCTGCGCTGCGGATGCGACTAAGAAAGAATCTGCCGCTCCTGCCTATAAATCGCTGAGCGAACGACTCAGCGAGAACAGCGGCTACAAACCCGACGCAGAGGGTCATTTGAAACCACAGAGCAACAAACGCAGCTCATTGGAAACCAAGGGCGCGGCGACTGGATTCAAAAAGGATTACCATAAAAAGGAATACAAGACCGGCGATTACGCCAAAAAATCATGGTGGGGCAGCAAGGACTACGAACGCAAGTCCTATGCAGGTAGTACTGATGGAAGCCGCTTTCGGAAGTCATCCGGCATGCAGGACCAAGCTGCGCGAGAGACCGGCAGCGCCGCTGAAATCCCAGCACCCTATCAGACTAACTCCTACGCCACCCGCGGTGCCCGCGAAGCGAATACTCCAGAAATTGCCAGGACTGGCAATGCCGCCATCGAAAATCGAAAGAAAGTTTTCAAGCAGCCCGACATCATCGACTGGAAAGAACAACGCTCGCTCAGCTTGGATCAATCGAAAACAATTCTGGGCCGCTGATCACGGAAACATCCTTGGCCACCGAGGCGAGCGACTCTAGCAGCAACTTCTTCAGTGTGTCCCAGCGCAACGGCCTACCTTCTAGGAAGTACGTCTGCGATACAGACAATCGAATTTGGGCATAGCGGTCAGTAGGAAACGATTCCGCTAGGGATGCCGCCATCGGATTGAGGGAGACATGTGAGACATGGCGAACATCAAGATTTTCTGCCGCAAGCCGGGTGCACCAAGCGGCCGCGTATTTTTCTGCCAGAACGGCACCCGGCGGCGTCTCTAACACAATGAGCCCATCCGTCGCCGGATCCGTGTGCACCATGACGTGCAGTACGGCCGGGTGGCGCCTCAGATCCTCAGCGATCCGTTGGTTAAGAACCAGTCGGTAGGGCCGCTGGTAGCGATCGACCACCTTGGCGCGCATTGATTCAGGCAGCTTCAAAGAAAACGGACTCCAACGCGCCTCCCCTTCTTGTTCCAAATGAATCAGCAACTGAGTCGCACCCGCATGGACCAGCGGAGTAGAAAACTTCATCGCAAATCCTTGAGCGAGATTCAAAGCGCCCGGCTCCCAGCCTTCCTTTGAGCTTACCACCTCTTCCGACCCACGAAAAATATCCCGATACGGCTCCGGTACCGCACAGGTCGCATGATCACAACTGAATAGATAGGCTATCATGGTTTACTCACTTCACGAACTTCGTGACTCTCTCTGATAATTCTCCAAAGCGCAATGCCGCAACTGGCATACACGAGGTTTTTAGGAGTCACTGCGCCACTTGCGATTCTGATTCACCCGCCCAATACCAGAGGTTGGGATCGAGCTCTTCACGGGCGCTGGCGGCAATTTTATCAGCATCGGCACGATCGCGCAGCACGGCAAAAACCGTAGAGCCCGAGCCACTCATCAATGCAGCGACGGTTTCCTCACGGTCCAGCAACCACTGCTTGAGCTCGGCGAGAAAACGATGTTTTTCGAACACCGGTCGCTCAAGGTCATTGAACAAATCGATGCCATAAGCTTTCTGCGCCGCGTAGCGAATTCCTGGGATTTCACGCGACTGACTCCAACGACGGTAGGCATCGGGTGTCTGGACGCTGAAGGATGGCTTCAAGAGGAGCAAAGGCAGAACCGGCGGTGAGGCAGCGGCTTCGATGATTTCACCTCGCCCCGTGCAACGGGAGGCTCCGGCGCTGAGAAAGAAAGGAATGTCAGAGCCCAGCGCGGCAGCGATCTGGTGCAATCCCCCAGCCGTCAGCGGCTCTGTGTGGATGCGGTTCAAGCCGAGCAACGTCATGGCAGCATCGCTGCTACCACCGCCAAGCCCAGCACCGTGCGGGACGTTTTTTTGGAGAAAAATCGAACAGCGACACGGAACCCCGGCAAACGCTTCGTAAGCTCTCACCGCCCTGACGACGAGGTTGCGCTCGTCGCTCGGCACACTGGGATCGCTGCAGGTGAAGGTAAAGGTTTCTGCTTCACTGAATTCGATTTCGTCGGCCAAACCGGGCAGCTTAACCATCAAGCTATCGATTTCATGAAAGCCATCGTCGCGTTTGCCTAAAACGCGCAGCGTGAGGTTAAGCTTGGCCGGGGCTCGGAGAGTGAAGCGTTTCATGGGCAAAAATCGCGGATTAACATAGCCATCATCCGACCGGTTTTGCCGTGCTCAGGGCGGTAACTGTAAAACCGCTCTAGGTCGGATGCCGTATTCAAGCCGCAGTCGAAAAAGCTTTTGACTCCGGCGCGGGTCGCCTGCTCGCCGATCGTGGAGGCGAAGTCCACTTCGTAGTCTGGCTTACGGATGCAGGGGCTGAGGACTGCCTCGACATCTTCCGCTCGAGTGCCGAATTGCTCAGCCATCAGATCCAGAGCGACCTTCAAAATATTTCCTTCAGTCCCCTTTTTACCGGAATGCAGAAGCCCGATGGCTCCCGTTTTGCGGTCGGCCAGCCAGATCACACCGCAATCTGCGGCGTAGATCGACAGAACGACGCCAGATGAGCCAGTGATCAGACCGTCGCAACTCGGGACGACTGGCAAGCCGTCGGCGGCAGCGACTTGCGGGCTTCCTGGGACCAAGGCCACGCGGGTGCCGTGAATTTGTTCCGCCCGCCACCAAGGCGCGTCAGGCCCGGCGAATGCTTCGACCGCAGCAGCGTGATAGGGCCGCAGCAATGACATCGCCTCATCCCGGTCGCCCGTGATGGGTAAATTCGCGATGCGCTCAATCCATCCGGCGCGGACGCCAGGGATTGCATTGAGAGAATCCAGGAAAGAAAAAGCCTCCGTCACCCAGCGAGGGTAACGGAGGCGGTAAGGATTCGCCAAGCGGGTTTATTCGATTACATCAAAGAACGGCCATGGATGGCGCGCTTTGTGTGCTCCACTGCAGTAAACTGCTCATCGTCCATATCGGAGAGAATCCCGGCAAGATCGGTCGAAATCTCGGTGCGCATCTTAGCGACCAATTGGATTCCCTTGGTCGTGATGCGGACCATGATCTTGCGCCGGTCTTCTGCAGCGTGCATGCGTTCGACGTAAACGAGCTTTTCCAAGCGATCGACCAGACCCGTGGCTGCGGCGGTCGAATGGCCCATCTTCTTCGCAATGTCGGACATCGTCAGATATTCTTCACTGGATAGGTAGGTGAGCAGGAAAAACTGCGGAAATGAAACATTTCCACGGTTAAGTTCTGTTGACAGGTTGAGGATGCAGCTTCGTTGGGTAAATAGGACGAAGTCAGCAAGACGGTCCGCGTCGGCTTTCACCAAGGCGCCCGGGGCGTTTATTGTTTTCAT
>CALPMD020000190.1 GCA_943324575.2 Akkermansia muciniphila | reverse complement strand
GTGACGTTTCTAAGCACCAACCACATTGAGAACGCGATGCGTAATTCGCGCGGGATGATCGGCAAGGTGTGTCGCTCGAATACGAAGACCGACCAGTTGACCCCTGTGGATGGAAGTGGCGTTGCTGCGTGCGTGGGAGAGCTTCCAGCGGGTCCGAGGCCAGAAGGAGGTGGGAGCCCTGACCACCTCGTCCCAGCGCGAAAAAGGAATCCGAGCTTGCAAGGGAGACTGGAGTCTTTTTACTGGGTTTGCACTAGCCAACCCGCTGACTGCAGCCAAGATTAAATCCACCCATGCAAAACAAGATGAAGCAATTGCAACAATTTCGAAACTATGCATTCACCTTCGCCGCGCTCGCAATGAGCGTTGCACGGGGAGCGGGGGCGGAGTATCATGTTTCCGTTTCAGGCAATGATGCGAATGCCGGTTCAGTGATCAGCCCTTTCAAGACGATCTCAAAGGCGGGTAATCAGGCCCAGCCCGGGGATGTCATTACCGTGCATGAAGGAGTTTATCGCGAGCGGATCAATCCTCCCCGGGGCGGAATATCAGATGAAAAGCGTATCGTTTACCAAGCGGCTCCCGGCGAGCAGGTGGTCATCAAGGGATCGGAACGGATCACCGACTGGAAGCAGGTGGATGACGCCACTTGGATGACTACCTTGCCGAACCGCTTTTTCGGTGGCTTCAATCCGTACGGCGATCTTATCCATGGCGACTGGTATGAAGCCAAGCGCCCGTATCATACTGGCGCGGTTTACCTCAACGGCCACTGGCTAAAGGAGGCTGCCCGAAAAAATCACGTATTGAAGACTGCGACAGAGGAAGGCTCGGAAAAGTCCAGACTTGAGCTGATGAATCTCCGGCAGTTGGTTGGGGGTGGGAAAAATGGCCAAACCCTGCTTGCATCCAAGCATCAAAGCAGCAGCGATTCGGTTCAGACGATGAATCTGCCGGATGGCCTGACCTGCGTTGGCAGGCTGAAAGATGGTGCGGTGCTCGTTTATGAGATGGATTTCGGCGAAGAGGCCAAGGACTTGACGATTTACGCTGCGTCCCCAGTCGAAGGGGGAATTGTGGAGATTCGGAAAGGAGATGCTGGTGGCGAATTGCTGGGCACATTTGATGTTGCCCTCACGGCCGAATGGACCAGTTTTCAGCCATATCGAGCCAATTTGACCGGAGTGCTTAACGGGAAAAACACCATCGCGCTGGTGTTCAAGGCACGGCCCCAAAAATTGCAGAACGATTCCGATACAGCTCAATGGTTTGCCGAGGTGGGTCAGGAATCCACCACCATCTGGGCGCAATTCAAGGGAGTTGATCCAAACAAAGAGTTGGTCGAAATCAATGTCCGGCAAAGCGTGTTTTATCCTGAGCAGCCGGGTATGAACTACATCACGGTGCGAGGATTTACGCTGGAGCAGGCAGCGGCCCCTTGGGCACCGCCCACGGCGGAGCAGATCGGACTGCTCGGCACCCACTGGTCGAAAGGCTGGTTGATCGAGGATAATACGATCCGCTACTCAACCTGTAGCGGGGTAACGTTGGGTAAGCACGGTGACGAGTTCGACAACACGTTAAACTACAATCGGTCGATTCGGGTTGCATTGCAGCGTGGGTGGGGCCGCAAGAACATCGGCAGCCATATCGTGCGAAACAACCACATTTACAACTGTGGCCAAGGCGGAATCATTGGTAGTCTGGGCTGCAGTTTCTCTACGATCACCGGAAATGAGATTCACGATATTCGGCAGCACCATGAGTATGGCGGGTGTGAAACGGCAGGCATCAAGTTGCATGGCGCGGTGGATGCTGTCATCAGTAAAAACCATGTCTACCGCTGCGCACACTGGGGCGGCATTTGGATAGATTGGATGGGGCAGGGGGCCCGATTGACTGGGAACCTGCTACATGACAACAGCAATGACATCATGCTTGAGATGAATCACGGCCCAATGCTCATTGATAACAATATTTTGCTGTCCAATGGTGGGGTGTTGGATGCAAGTGGCGGTGGGGCGTATGTGCATAATTTGATCAAAGGAGCAATGTCCATCTGGTCGGATCTTACAAAGCGGCAGACGCCGATTTTTATGCCGCACACCACGGATTTGATAATAGCAAATCGACTCGATGAAAAATTTGGCGCAATGGGCGGCGCGGGCGCTCGGTTTTCTGATCCGGTCGGAAACACGGAGCAGGATATTGTCTATCAAACAGTTCGCTACGGCAGCAAAGGCTACCGCCTAGATCTTCCAATTGGAACTTACACCGTGACTCTCAAGTTCAATGAGCCGTTTTTAGAAAAGGCCGGCTCACGCCGTTTCGGCGTGAGTGTTCAGGGAAAACCTGTGGTCGAGGCTTTGGATCTCGCAGCAAAGGTTGGAAAAAACGTAGCGTATGATGTAGTCACTAAAGACGTTTGTGTCACGGACGGGGTGCTGAACATCGGGTTCATTCGTGATCTTGGCGATCCCTGTATTGCGGGGATTGAAGTGATCGGAACTCGGGATGTGGCCAAACCGGTTGATCTTCGGATCAATTGTGGCGGCGATGCGTGGAAAACATATAAAGCCGACTTCGCGATTCTGACGGATGAGGCTCGCGTTGCGTTATTAGATCGATGGGGTGGGGTTGGCTTCACGGTAGACCAAGACGACGACCGCTTCCTAAACAACCTGTTCGTCAAAGCTAAGGCGCTGTCTGCATATGATGCACATAAGCTCAAGATTACGGCTGCAGGCAACGTCTTTCTGGCGGGGGCCAAGCCGTCGGAACAAGACAAGAATCCGGTAATCGCGGAAGCTTTCGATCCAGGCCTTAAGCTTGTCGAGAAATCCGATGGCTGGTGGTTGGAGCTAAACGTGGACCCTGCTTGGCAGGAGAAAGTAGCGCGTGACGTTGTGACGACCGAGTTGCTGGGACAGGCAAAAGTTTCGAATGCTACCTTTGAGAATCCGGATGGAACGCCTTACCGGATTGATACCGATTACTTTGGAAATAAGCGGCCGGAAAACAATCCTTATCCTGGGCCGTTTACATTGACCGGAGAGAAAGAGATCAAGGTCAAAGTCTGGCGTAAAATTGAAAAAAACTCAAAATAAAATCTGCATATCTATCGAATAGTTTGTTCTCTTGGTAGCGACCGGGATGGGGCTATTTGCATCGGGTGGAGCCGACTTTATGTCGGACTCCATGAGGATCCTACCGCCAGCAAGCACACCGGAAGCCAGCGCGCCGCCGAAAAGCTCGCCAGAGGCAGCCACACCAAGCACACCGCAGAGCAAGGTCGGCCACAATTCCGAACTTATAAGCGAATGAACAAAATTTGGGCGAATGTATTGATAGGTGTGGCTCTCGCCACCAGCGCGACTCACGCAGCGGACGAAACCAAGAGGTGGACTCCTGCGGAAATTGGCAGCTACGCATTCGACCCCCAACCCGACAAGAGTTTAGCCTATAAGACGGTCATTCGCAATGGTGGACCGGTGGAGCTAAAGATCGACACGTTCCTGCCTACCGGGCATCAAGCGTCCGACCAACGTCCGGCGATCGTATTCTTTCATGGTGGTGGCTGGTATGGAGGGCACAACAATCAGTTCTATACGCAGTGCCGCTATCTTGCGTTACGGGGCATGGTGGCTTTTGCCGCGGAGTATCGCTGCATCAACGATTTCAAAACGACGCCGAAAGAATGTGTGATCGATGGAAAATCGGCGGTGCGATGGCTTCGACAGCACGCCGCCGAACTCGGCATCGACCCAAATAAACTCGCCGCTGGTGGCGATTCCGCAGGCGGACACATCGCTGGGGCGACGGCGTTTAGCAAAGGATTTGAAGAAGTGAGCGAAGACAAG
>CALPMD020000189.1 GCA_943324575.2 Akkermansia muciniphila | reverse complement strand
TATCGACTGCCGGGTCACAGCTCTCGATCCCTTTGGCGCTGGCCTCATCGGCGACCTCGGCTGGCACGCGGTTCGCTCCAAAATCCACTCCGAGCAGCTCCAGATCGACGCCATCGGCGGCATGACCCTCGGTGCCGACCCCATCTCCCTCGCTGTCGGCATGACGTCTGCGCTGAAAAACCCGGACGAGGCGCTGCAAGTCTTCACGGTCCGCAAAGAACCCAAGGGCCACGGCGCCGGCAAACAAATCGAAGGCAACTTCCACGCTGGAAGCACCGTGATCGTTGTGGACGACGTGATTACCACAGGCGGCTCCACGCTCAAAGCCATCGACGCCATCGAGCGCGAAGGCGGTAAAGTCGCCTTTGCCCTCGTGCTAGTCGACCGCGAAGAAGGTGGCCGCCAAGCCATCGAAGCCCGCGGCATCCACGTCATCTCGCTCTTCACCCGCAGCTCATTGCTCGACGAGTAAAAGCCCTCCCACCCCCGATCGCGGGCGAGTATTAGACCCCGCCCCCCTAATTCCGCTTGGAATGTGTGTCGGCTTTGCGTAAAGCTCCCGCCTCATGGCGAAGCAGGCACTTGGAAAAGGACTCGGCGCACTCATCAAAAAGAGTTCGACCCCAGCGATCATCGGCACCACGGGCGGTGTGGACGATCTGAAGCGCGTCCGCGATGTGCCTCTCGACCAAATCGTCCCCAGCCCTCTGCAGCCACGCTTGCAGTTCATCGAGTCGCCACTGGACGACCTGATGGAGTCGATCCGCCAGCACGGCATCATCCAGCCGTTAATTGTGCGGCCGGTGAATGGGAAACTCGAACTCATCGCCGGTGAGCGGCGCTGGCGGGCCTCCAAAAAACTCGGCCTCGCCACCGTGCCGGTCATTGAGCGAGTCGCATCCGACCGCGACGTGCTGGAAATGGCGCTGATCGAAAACCTCCAGCGCGAAGACCTTAACCCGATCGAAGAGGCTGCAGGCTATGTCCGCCTCGCTGAAGAATTTGCCCTCAAGCAGGAAGAAATCGCTACACGTGTCGGCAAATCCCGCGCCAGCGTGGCCAATGCCATGCGCCTTCTCGGTCTGCATCAGGATATCCAAATAATGGTCGCCCAGACACGGCTGAGCGTGGGACACGCCAAGGCGATCCTTTCGATCAAGGACCACGACACACAGATTCTCGCTGCCGATCAAGTCATCCGCCGCCAACTGACGGTGCGTGCCACGGAAAAACTTGCCCAATCCCTCCTCAACCAAGACTCTGGCACTTCGGGCGATGCCAAAAAGACGCCCGCAGTCCGCGAAGTGGACATCCACGTCCGCGCCATCACCAACCGCCTTCGCGAGCACCTAGCGACCCACGTCGCCATCCAGCATTCCTCGAAAAAAGGCAAAATCGAGATCGAGTATTATGGTGACGACGACCTGCAGCGCCTCATCGATCTCATCGGCTTGCCCGGCGATGATTGATTTCGCGTCGCTACCACTTAACCCGTTTTCAGACCGAAAACGCTCGTCGCCAGACCTGATACGAGCGTCGCAAAGGGGGTGCTCGCATTACTTCAGGGGGCTTGAGTGACGGCGACTAATGGATTTCTTTTGTCACTCGCACTTGCCCCCAAGCCCGTCACGGTTTACCTAACGGCATCAAACGACGCTCCTTCAGTCTCCTCCTCGCCCGTCGGTATCTCAACCCCCGCCGCTCCATGCTGTCCTCGTTCAGCCTGATCTCGCTGGTCGGGGTCATGCTGGGCGTCCTGGTTCTGGTGGTGGTGATGGCCGTTTACTCGGGTCTCGAACGCAACGTGAAGGAACGCCTGCTCGGCTTCACCCCGCACGTCCTGCTGAGCCAGCACACGGGTGAATTCCCCGATGGCCGGATGACGGATTGGGCGCAGGCTGCCACCAAGGCGAAGGCCCTGCCCCATGTCGAGGCGGCCACCGCTTACGTGGCAGACAATGTGATCGTGGATGTCGAATCCTGGCAGCGCCCGGTGCTGTTCCGCGGCGTGGATAGTTCAGACCCTGCGCAGGTCGCCGGTATCGCCAAAATGCTGGATCTGGACAAGCACCCGACTTCCACGGCGGATCTCGGAATCGATGACCGCGTGGTGATTTCATCCATCCTCGCCGATCAACTGCAGATCGGCGTCGGCCACAAAATCCGCCTCTATTCGACCCGCAACTTCGAGGCGGTCATGCGCGCCTACAAGGCCACGGAAAACCCACCCCTGCGCACTGCCTATGCCGATGCGTGGAACAAAAGCACCGAGATTCTGCGCAGCCAATGGAAGACCGATAACGGCAAGCCAACACTGCCCTTCGCCGCCTATCGCGAATCCTACTCCGCCCTCGACCGCATCCTCGCCGAGACCATCCGTGAACCCGAGCGCGAGCTGCTTTCCCAGCTGCTGCTCGCTATGGACACGTCGGAAAAAGATGACGCCACCCAAACCTTCCGCTTCAGCGAGGACTCCAAGGCAAAGATCCAACAAGCCATCGCCGATCTCAACGCCACTGATGCCGAAAAGATGGATGGCGAAACGCTGAAAAGCCTCAAAAACGTCGTCCTGCCCAAGGAGGCCGAAGTGACGGGTGTCTATCAAGCATCGCAAATGGCCGTGACTCCCGATTTGTTCGTGCCGCTCCCTTTGGCCCAAAGCCTCGCCGGTCTGGGGCAAGCCGTCCAAGGCATCGCCCTCCGCCTAGACGACCCCTACCAAGCGGAAAGCTTCGCCGCTGCGGCTCGCGTCACGCTGGGCGAGGAATTCTCCCTCGTCACTTGGGGCCAACAATACCAAGCATTCTTCTCGCTGATCGAACAACAACGTGGCATGATGTATTTTATGTTATCTTTCATCGTCCTGGTCTCCGCTTTTTCGATGATGGCTGTCATGTTCACCGTCACGATCCAGAAGCGACGCGAAATCGGGGTGATGAAGGCACTCGGCGCCGCGCCGAACCAAATCGTCCGCGTCTTCCTCTATCAGGGCATGATTCTTGGGACGATGGGTGCCATCCTCGGCGTGGGGCTCGGCCGAATCGTCATCCACTTTCGTGGCGCCATCCAAGGCCTGCTCCGCAGTCTTGGCTTTGACCCCTTCACCGCCTCGTTCACTGGCTTTACCATTCTTCCGGCGCACAACAATCCGCTGGAACAAGCCGTCTTCGCACTCATGGCCTTTATCCTTTGTTCGCTTGCTGCCCTCGTCCCGGCATTTTTTGCCGCCCGCAGTGACGCTGCCAAATCCCTACGCAATCTCTAAACCATGGACATCTGGATCATCCGCGATGGCGAAAAAGTCGGCCCCATCCACGACTTTGAAGTGCGCCGCAAAATAACTGACGGCGAACTCGTCGCCACCACCCCCGCATGGCACGAAGGGCTTCCTGCATGGAAGACGCTCATCGAAATCGACCTTTTCACCCGCGAATTCGACCATCCGACCACGCCGCTCAGCTCAGAGCCCACCTCCGAACCGGAGCAATCAACTCCCCCGCCGCAACTACCTACCCGGACGTACTACGGCAGGCGCTTCTGGGCCCGCTGGTTCGACCTTACGCTGTACTCGGGCGTCTGGTGGATCGCCATGTGGGCAGCGGGACAAAACATCGAAGCGGCCTTGCTCAATCCCTGGGTCATGGTTTCCCAATATGTGCCTTGGTTCATTCTCGAATCTTTCCTCCTGCACCGTTACGGCACAACTCCGGGAAAATGGCTGCTGGGCCTCGAGGTCGTCAATACGGACGGTTCGCGCCTCAGTATCTCTGCCTCTAGCCATCGCTCTTTGCGCGTCCTCTCCACTGGCATCGGCTTCGGCTGGAGCCTGCTCTCCCTGTTCTGCCAAGCTCTGAGCTGGTTCATGGC
>CALPMD020000188.1 GCA_943324575.2 Akkermansia muciniphila | reverse complement strand
GACAGGTTGCGCTCGATCTGCTTTTCGGCCATCCCGCAGATCAATATCGTCTATTGCCTGCCGCTTACCTTGCTCTTTCGACCGCTCAAGTCCAAGAAACCGCTGCTCGTATCTTTGGTAGCCCGCCGACGATTGTCACCGTCATGCCGGAATAGTAGTGGGTCGTTGCTTCAATTGTTGCCCAAGCGTTTCACAAACTCATCAAGCAGCGACTTGAGCCGCGACTCCGGGGCGATGACTGCAGGCTTGTCAAAGCCTAGCCAGATGGCCGTCGCGCCGTTAGGGCCGAGGCGCAGCGTCCATGCGTCTCGCTCCGAACCCGTTGCGCCCGTGAAACAATGAGTGCCGCCCGATTTTTGTAAGACACTGGCAGCATCGAGTGCGGCAGCAGGGCTTAGGGCCACGCTCAACACGGGCTTGGTCTTGTATATCACCTCGCCAGTAGCCTCGCGGACTTGTCTGACGAGGTAGGGCCTGGCACGCTTCCCCTGGTTGCCGAGCGTGGCGAGCCCAACCGACATTTCCAGAGGTGTCGCGGCGACAGAGCCGCGGAACAAATCTTCCGTTTGTAAAAACGGCCCATTGATGCCGCAGCGCTTAGCCAGACGAGCGACTTCTGCAGGCCCGATCTGGCGGCCCGTCTGTACCGGCTTTCCGGGCAGCACTAACTTCCCGCGCTCGGCCGCTGCAGCGGCGACAAATGGCTCAAATGCCGACCCAAGATCGCGGCTGGAACGGGTGCGGTCAAAGCGTGAATGACTGAAATTGCGCCCACCGATTAAAGCCAGCACTGCCCCCGTCTGCGTGTCAGTGGTCACTGCTGCATATTGCAAATAGTTTGGCAGGGATCCAGAGATATGGCTCTCCTCGGTTTCGTAGGGCCACGACTTTTCCTTTTCCAGATCCTCTACAGCATGGGTCAGTTCTACCTCCAGTCGGTTTTGCCAGGCGGCATTCAATGTCGTGTAAACCTTCAGGCCGCCCAGTCGGACGTCCTCCTCTTCGAGGATTCCCTCAAGCTCGCGGCGCACGGCTTGCAGCGCATAGGATGCTTGGGTTTCGCGCTGCTCCTCGCTGACAAGCTTGACTGGTTGCGCCATGATCGCATCACGGTGCGCCTCGTCGATGATACCCATGGCGATCAAGCGATTGAGCGTTTGGTCGCGCTGTTCGATGGCCGCCTTTAAATTGCGAAAAGGCGAAAAAATATGCGGCCCACGAATGATGCCGACAATCATCGCGCACTCGCCCTCGTTCAGGTCGCGGGTGGACTTGCCAAAATACGTTCGCGCTGCCTGCTCAACGCCATCCGCCCCCGCGCCAAAGTAAATCCGGTTGAGATAATGCGTGAGAATCTCGTCCTTTGTGTATTTCGCCTCTAGACGCAGGGTTAGAGCAATTTCGAGAAACTTCCGGTGCAGCGATTTCTGCTTCATGTTGAAGCTGTTGCGGGCCAACTGCATGCTCAGCGTGGAAGCGCCCTGTGTGAAATCCCGATCCTTGATGTTGCGGATCGTCGCCCGCGCCATGCCGCGAATGTCCACCCCGCTGTGTTCGAAAAACCGCGCATCCTCGCGAGCGCGCAACGAATTAACCAGGAATGGTGGAATGTCCTCGCGCTTCACCAACTTTCGCCCGCTGCCGCCTGGCGCCGTGATTTCCTTCCCATCCCGATCATAATAAGTTGTCCCAGCCGACAGCTTCGCCACCTCCGACATGTCGAAGCGCATCGCCTGCATGAAGTAAAAAAACACCAGCCCGCAAAATACAACCCCGCCCAGCACCGAAAGCTGAAACACCAACACCACCAGCCCGTGTAGGCACTGGGGAAGCAAACGCTTCCACCAAGAAGGATGGGAAATGGGACGCCAAGTGGACATGGATGAATCCGTGGTATAAAAGCCGTTTCATCTTCTACTGCTTTCGACCAAGCTTCAACTCTCAACTGCGCCCATTACAGACGATCCACAAATATAGCCGGCAGCAGGCTCTAGCAGCCTCTTAGCCGCTCACGAATCCGGACGATCGCCCAGCTCGCGTGTTCGGCGATGAGTGGGTCTGTATCGATGGAGGCTCGTTCCAGTGCAGGCAGATCGTCGAGAGTGCCTGTATTCCCTAACGCGACGCAAACGTTACGCAGGAAACGCGGGCGCTTGATGCGCTTGATCGGCGACTTGGCAAAGAGCGCGCGGAAGCCCTCGTCGTCGAGTTCGAGAAAGTCCCGCAGCCGCTTTTTAAAAACCGTTTGCCGCGCGTGGAAGGTCAGCTCGCGCGATTCCACGGCAAATCGATTCCACGGACAGGCGTCGAGACAATCGTCGCAACCATAGATCCGGTCACCCATCGCGATGCGGAATTCTTCAGGGATCGGGCCTTTGTGCTCGATCGTTAGATAGGAAACGCAGCGCCGCGCATCCATCCGCCGCGGCGCGGTAATCGCCTGGGTGGGACAGGCGGTGATGCAGGCGGTGCACTTGCCACAGTGATCGCCGAAAGGCGCATCGGGCGTTAGATCGAGCGTCGTCAGCAGCTCGGCGAGGAAAAACCACGCGCCCATCTGGCGGTGGATCTGCACGGTGGATTTGCCATTCCAGCCGAGACCGGAGTCGCTCGCGAAGTCGCGCTCCAGCACCGGCCCCGTATCGACGTAGAAGCGCTGGGATCCGCCCAGCGTCTGGAGTTTTTCGTCAAACTCCCGCAGCCGTTTTTCGATCAGGTTGTGGTAATCCTCGTTCCACGCATAGCGTGCGATCCGATAGCCGCCCTCGTGGTTCTCAGGGAATGGGCTACGACCCGGGTAGTAATTCAGCGCGAGGCAGATAATCGACTTGCAGCCCGGCAGGACTTCGCGCGGATCGCAGCGCCGCTCGGGCGCGCGCTCCAGCCAGGCCATTTCGCCGTGTTTCCCGTCGGCCACCCATTCGCGAAATAGGTCGGCGTGACTGGCCTCCTTCGCCAGCGCGATCCGGCAATCGTCGAAGCCCAGTTCGGTGGCCCATGATTTGATTTTTTCAAGCATGTGACTCACAAATGTCCCGAGAAAAAGTAACGGGCGCTCTCCAGAATCCCCGTCGTCAGTTCGTTAGAATCGAGGCCCGCCGTCTCGATTCTCAAATGGGCGACCTCCTCGTAAAGGGGTTTGCGCGCCGCCATCAGCGCTGCGATCCGCGCCGCGGGATCATCCGTGTGGAGCAACGGCCGCTCGCGGTTTTTGGCCGTGCGCTCCAAAATCACCTCCATCGGCGCATGCAGCCAGACGACGTAGCCGAGGCGCCGCAGCAAAACACGGTTTTCCTCGCGGCCAATCACGCCGCCGCCCGTCGAGATGATGCGGCGCGGTGCCGTCGGCTCGTCGAGTTCTTCGAGCAAGGACGTTTCCATATCGCGGAAGGCCTGTTCCCCCTCGTCGGCGAAGATCGCCGCGATCGACTTGCGCGCTCGCTGCTCGATCCACTGATCCATGTCCACCAGCGGGTAGCCGAGCCGCTGATGAAGCGCGCGGCCGACCGTCGATTTCCCACTGCCCATAAAGCCGACGAGGACGATGCTCTTCGGTGGGGTCTGCGATTCGTTCATACGGCGACCCTAACTCCCGAACCGCGTGGGGATAAACCGTAAAAAGTAGGTCGCTCGCACATTTCGGAAATTAGGGGTTCGCCAGAGGCGCGCAGTTCTGGCAGAACCGCCGCGTGTCCGAGACCCGAATTCTCCAAGTTGCTGATGACGAAATGAAGGAAGCCGTGAGCGAGGCTTGCGAATTGCTGCGTGCCGGCGAAATCGTCGCCCTGCCGACCGAAACCGTTTACGGCCTCGCCGCAGACGCCTTCAACCCCGATGCCGTCGCCAAGGTTTTTGCCGCCAAGGAGCGACCAT
>CALPMD020000187.1 GCA_943324575.2 Akkermansia muciniphila | reverse complement strand
GCCACCTCAATCGGTGACAGGCCATCGAGCCGGATCGGCCGCGCCACGGGTCGCATGAGGGATTTCGCCATCGCGGGGACGAGCCAAATCTCCCCGCAGCGATGAAGCAAGCCGGAACGGTTATATTTGGATGAAACGAAACGTAAAGGAACACCGCCGCGTTTCGCTCATCTTTCAAAAACTCCCATTGAGATGAATGAAAATTCCTACGAAACTGACTCTAGGATTGCCAAATGTCTGTGACCGACTAGGAATCTGCCCCCGGCGCGAAACCGTCGCCCGCCAACCAGAAGCAACTATCCGTTATGAAGGACCTTAGCAAATACCGCAACATCGGCATTTTCGCCCACGTTGACGCGGGCAAAACGACCACCACCGAACGCATTCTCAAACTCACCGGCAAGATCCACAAAATCGGTGAAGTGCACGATGGCGCATCCACCATGGATTTCATGGATCAAGAAGCCGAGCGCGGCATCACCATCCAGTCCGCTGCCACGACTTGCTTCTGGAAGGGCCACCAATTCAACGTCATCGACACTCCCGGCCACGTTGACTTCACCATCGAAGTTTACCGTTCGCTCAAGGTTCTCGACGGCGGTGTCGGCGTGTTCTGCGGTTCCGGCGGCGTTGAGCCACAGTCCGAAACCAACTGGCGCTACGCCAACGATTCCGGCGTTTCCCGCGTCATCTACGTCAACAAGCTCGACCGGATCGGCGCTGACTTCTACCGCGTCATCGCCCAGGTCAAAAAGATCCTCGGCGCGCACCCACTGGTGATGGTCCTGCCAATCGGCACCGAAAGCGACTTCGTCGGCGTCGTCGACCTGCTCACGATGAAAGCCCACATCTGGGATGAATCCGGCCAACCCGAAAATTTCAAAATCGAAGAGGTCCCCGCCGACATGTTGGACAAGGCGAAGGAATACCGCGCCCAACTCATCGAGACCGCCGTCGAACAGGACGACGCGATCATGGAAGCCTACCTTGAAGGCAAAGAGCCTTCCATCGACGACATCAAGAAGTGCATCCGCAAGGGCACGATCGATCTCGCGTTCTTCCCGACCTACTGCGGTTCGTCGTTCAAAAACAAAGGCCTTCAACTCGTGCTGGACGCCGTCGTCGATTACCTTCCTTCCCCAACCGACGTCAAGCCACTCCCTGAAGTGGACGCTGAGGGCAACGAAACAGGCAAGTTCGCCATCATCGACCCGACCGCCCCGTTCCGCGGCCTGGCGTTCAAGATCATGGACGACAAGTTCGGCGCGCTGACCTTCACCCGCATTTACTCGGGCACCATCAAGAAGGGCGACACCGTTCTCAATTCCTTCACCGGCAAGACCGAGCGCATCAGCCGCATGGTCGAAATGCACGCCGACGACCGCAACGAAGTGGACGTCGCCCAAGCGGGTGACATCGTCGCGATCGTCGGTTTGAAAAACGTCCAAACGGGTCACACCCTTTGCGACGAGAAAAACCCAGCCACGCTGGAGCCAATGGTGTTCCCCGATCCAGTCATCTCCATCGCCGTCGCTCCGAAGGACAAGGCCAACGCTGAAAAGCTCGCCAACGCCATCGGCAAGATGATCCAGGAAGACCCATCGTTCCGCGTCGAAACCGACGATGAAACCAACGAGATGATCCTCAAGGGCATGGGCGAGCTTCACCTCGACATCAAAATCGACATCCTCAAGCGCACCCACAAGGTCGAGGTCACCGTCGGCGCGCCACAGGTCGCCTATCGCGAAACCATCACCAAGATGGTCAACGACAGCTACACCCACAAGAAGCAGTCCGGCGGTTCCGGCCAGTTCGCAAAAATCGATTACACCATCGAGCCAGGCGAAGTCGGCTCCGGCTTCATCTTCGAATCGAAGGTCACCGGCGGCAGCATCCCGAAAGAGTTCATCCCTGCCGTCGAAAAAGGCTTCAAGACCTGCGTCGATAAAGGACCACTTGCCGGCTACCCTTGCTTGGACTTCAAAGTCATCCTCAACGAAGGTGGCTTCCACGCCGTGGACTCCAGCAACATCGCCTTCGAAATCGCCGCCAAGGCCGCGTATCGCCAGACCATGGTCAAGTGCGCTCCGCAGATCCTTGAGCCGATGATGAAACTCGACGTCTTCGCCCCTGAGGAAAAAGTCGGCGACGTCATTGGAGACCTCAACCGCCGCCGCGGCATGATCCAAGGCCAAGAGCCAACACCCGGTGGCATCCGCGTCAAGGCAGAGGCTCCGCTCTCCGCCATGTTCGGTTACATCGGCGACCTTCGCACGATGACTTCCGGCCGCGGCCAGTTCTCGATGGAGTTCAGCCACTACGCCCCATGCCCACGTAACGTCTCCGACGACGTCATCGCCAAGGCCAAGGCCAAGGAGGAAGCCCTCCGCGCAGGAAAATAAGCGGAAGCTGTTTTTCTCAAAAACCGTCGTCCACACCTCGTGGGCGGCGGTTTTTTGCGTTAAAGCACCGATGTCTTAGTAATTTGCCTGTTGTTGCTTGACCCCGCCGCATGATCTCGCCACGTTGCCGCCCCGCCGATTGCCCCGATGGCAGCGGCGTGCCCTAAACGAACCAACCTACCGCTCTGTCATGGCTGCGAAGATCTATACCACCAAGGACGCGCCGATTGCGCCTCTTAAGAAAAAAACCCTCGCCGTGATCGGCTTCGGCTCACAAGGCCACGCCCACGCACTCAACCTCAAGGACAGTGGCCTCAAGGTCATCATCGGCCTCTATCCGAAGTCGAAGTCCCGCGAAGTTGCCAAGAAGCTCGGCTTCGAGGTCATGGACACCGCCGAAGCGGTCAAGGCTGCCGACGTGATTTTCGTCGCCACCCCAGACACCGTGATTCCTGCCGTTTACAAAAAGGACATCGCGCCGCACCTCACCAAGGGCAAGACCCTGCTCTTCTCCCACGGCTTCGCCGTTCACTTCAAGACCATCACCGTTCCTAACAACGTTGACGTCATCCTCGTCGCACCAAAAGGCCCTGGCCACACGGTTCGCTCGCAGTTCGTCGCAGGCAAAGGCGTTCCCGGCCTCATCGCCATCCACCAGGACGTTTCCGGCAAAGCCAAGAAGACCGCGCTCGCATGGGCTGGCGGTGTCGGCTGCGCCCGTGCCGGCGTCTTCGAAACCAACTTCCGCGAAGAAACCGTCACCGACCTCTTCGGCGAACAAGTCGTCCTCTGCGGCGGCACCACCGCCCTCGTCAAAGCGGGCTTTGAAGTGCTCGTCGAGGCTGGCTTCCAACCCGAGATGGCCTACTTCGAGTGCCTTCACGAGCTCAAGCTCATCGTCGACCTCATGAACGAGCAAGGCATCGCCGGCATGCGTTTCTCGATCTCCGAGACCGCCGAATACGGCGACGTCACCGTCGGTCCGAAAATCATCGACGCCTCCGTCAAGAAGCGCATGGCCGCCCAACTCAAGGCCATCGAAAACGGCAAGTTCGCCAAGGAGTGGACTGCCGAATACGCCGCTGGTAACAAAAACTTCAACGCCATCCGCAAGGCCGAAGCCGCTCACCCGATCGAGAAGGTCGGCGAGAAACTTCGCTCCACGATGAGCTGGATCAAATCCAGCAAGATCAAAAAAGGCGCCAGCCAAGCGAGCTTCACTTCGTCCTCGAAGTAAGTTCCCAGCTTCCACCTCTAACGCCCGCCTCCTGCCAAGGAGTCGGGCGTTTTTTGCGTACAACATCTGTGATGGGTTGGCCTGGAACTTTCGGGCGCACTGCATTCCGGTCCGGGCGCACTGCATTCCAGTCTCGGCGCACTGCATTCCAGTTCGGGCGCACTGCATTCCAGTTCGGGCGCACTGCATTCCAGTCCGGGCGCACCGCATTTCAGTCCGGGCGCACTGCATTCCAGTCCGGGCGCACCGCATTCCAGT
>CALPMD020000186.1 GCA_943324575.2 Akkermansia muciniphila | reverse complement strand
GGCTTTGGCGTAGGAATGAATTGCCACGCGGCTGGTGCTCCGTCAGCCTGCGCCATGAGACTTTACCAAGACGAGATTTACCGAAAGGGTGAAACCTTCATCCGCATCATTCGGCTCGATCGCTATGAGGTGGAGTTCAAGACCTCCACGGGCGATCCCAAGGCGGAAGGCAGCGTGGCGGTGATGGTGAAAAAGGAATTCTGCCGCTTGCTCAAGGGCATGACCTTGGTGCCGCCCGTCAAAAAAGACGTCGCGCCACTTGCCTGAGCGGCGGATGGCGTTTTTGCCAAGTGTCGGGGGCGTGCTGGGTTTGGTGCGGCGCGAGCAGAGCGTCGGGAAAAAGCCCTTCAGATCTCCGCCGCGGGCGGTGGCAGACTTTTGCTTCGGACTCGCAGGTTAAGAAATTCGACCGCGAGGGAGAAGATCATCGAGAAGTAGATGTAGCCCTTGGGCACGTGGAAGTGCAGTCCTTCCGCCATCAGGACGGTGCCGATCATGATCAGGAAGGAAAGTGCTAGCATTTTGATCGATGGGTGGCGCGAAACGAAAGCGCTGATCGTACCAGAGGCCAGCATCATCACGGCAATGGAAATCACTACGGCGCCCATCATCAGCGAGACGCGGGACGGGTCGTTGACCATGCCGACCGCAGTGATGACCGAATCCAGCGAGAAGATAATGTCGATTATTGCAATCTGGACTAGGACGGCGCTGAAGCTGACAGCCGATTTACTGACGGTGTTGGTTGCCCCGTGGTCCTCCAAGCTGTGGTGGATTTCTTTGGTGGATTTCCAGATGAGGAAAAATCCGCCGCCCAAGAGAATTAGGTCCTTGAAGGAGATCGGCAGCTGGCCAGCGTGTTCGGCGGCTTTGGGTATCATGTCCCATAGGCTGGGGTGGATGGGGATTTCGAAGAGTGCGTTTTGCAGGCCCATGATCCAGCTGATGGAGAGCAGTAAAACCATCCGCGCACCCATCGCCAGACCAAGTCCGATGAGTCGTCCCGACTTGCGCTTTTCCTGCGGCAGTCGATCCACCAAGATTGAGATGAAAACGATGTTGTCGATGCCGAGTACGATCTCTAGCAGCGTTAAGGTCAGCAGGGCGCCCCAGGCTTGGGGGTCGGAGCACCATTGGAAGTTGAGAAGGGTGGCGATCATGGGTGTGTTGCAAAGGAGAGAGCGCGCTGTTTCATTTGCTGGGCCATCAGGCTCAGCGCGTTGGCGCGGGTCGGCGCGAGGTGTTCTTTTAGGCCGGTGCGTTCGATGAAACTCATGTCGGCGGTAAGGATATCGTCGGGCGTTTCATCGCTCAGCACGCGGACAAAGAGGGCGATCATGCCTTTGGTGATGAGCGAGTCGGAGTCCGCGGTGAACTGGACTTTGCCGCGGTCATAACTCGCATCGAGCCAGACTTGAGATTGGCAGCCCTTGATCAGGTGATCGGGGGATTTGGCTGCGGGATCGATCGGCGCGAGTTTTTTCCCGAGGCCGATGACGTATTCGTAACGCTCCGTCCAATCTTGGAAAAGGGCGAGTTCCTCCAAAAGGGTGGCTTGTTTGTCGGCAATGCTCATGTCTGGCAGCAGTGGAGCGTGGGAAGTAAGAATTCGCAAGCCGGATCAAGTCGCTGGGGCGAGTCTTTGCAAGAGCAGCGCGGAAATGAACGCGATCGGTGGGATGGAAAAACAAGCGATGGCGAACGGATTCCAAGCTCCGAGGGATAAGGAAATGGGCAACAGCACGATCCAATCCACCCAAGGTATGCCTGCCAGCAAGCTGGAAACGTGGGCCGACACCGGCCTGCGGCGTACGGTCAGGCACAGCCATAGCCAGATTCCATAAGCGATCAGCCCGGAGAGGACAAGGGGCGGGTGAAACTGCAGTAATAGGCCTTCCCCAATCATCAAGGCCGCTGTCATCATCAGCAAAATTCTTGAAGCCAACATCGCCGCTTTGGGGGCTTGCGGCATCGATTCATACCTCGCGCTCAGCGAGAGCCCCGCAATGTAACAAAACAATCCGCCCGCAGCGAACCCGATTTCCTTCACGTGGGAGTCAAATGCCACAAAACCAAGCACCGGCAGCAAGGCGCGGCAAAGCCCCATCGCGATCACTAGCCACGGGCTGCGCTTGTGCCAGACCGTGTAGACGAGGATGCAGCCGACAATCGCCAGTGCGACCATCCCACTCGCGGAATTGACTGATTTTGCAGCACCGACCCCGAGCGTCGCTAGAATCACCGCCAGCGCGAGGTAGAGTGTGGGCGAAAACAAGCAGCGCGGCAGCGCCCGCTCGGGCCGATGTTTCTCGTCCCAGGCCCGATCCATCCAGTCGTTGAAAAAGTTCCCGGCGATGTAAAGCAGCACACCCGCAAGAGTCAGTTGCAGAGTCAGCTCCCAAACGATCGGTGCATCTTCAAGAAGTGTCCCCACCGCCACGCCGAGCCAGACATTGCTCAGCACACTGGGGATATTGGCCACGCGGGCGGTGGACAGCAGCGCGTGGAGTTTTCCAGATCGGTTCATGAGCAAGTCTTAACGATCTGGGAAAAGCGCACGTCCAATACCGTTCAGGATACGGAAAATTACGAAAATAACCGCAATAACGAGGCCAACCGTCAGAAGTAGTGCAATCGCTACAGCACCGAGTAAAACCCACAGCGGCCACCAGCGGGCATCGAGCATTCGGATGCGACCCTGCCAGTTCTGCGCTGCTGGGGCAGGCGGCACACCATGGGTGGTCGGCGCGACACCATCGATTTCTACGACTTCTACTTCGATTTGTTGAGTGGTTTGGGTCATGGGGGCTGGATTCCCTGCGCCAATGTGATCGAGAATGATCAAAAATCAACACCCACGGTGCATCGACTTCAATCGTCAGAGGTGGGTGGAATGTCCAGTGCCTGCTTGCTGCACGAAGCCGGTGGCTCTATTTCAGCCTTTGATCTCCAACAACATTTGCGGGTTGTTGGGGAACTTCTTGAGGAAGAACAACAGACGCTCCATCGCCTCAGCCGGGCGGTGGCCGGAGAGGCCGCGGCGGATGAGGTGAATCTTGTGCAGCATGTGGTCGGGCAAGAGTAATTCCTCGCGACGGGTGCCGGATTTGAAAATATCCACCGCAGGGTAGATGTAGTTTTCGGCGATTTTGCGGTCGAGCACGAGCTCCATGTTGCCGGTGCCTTTGAATTCCATGTAAATCGCCTCGTCGGCGCGGGAGTTCGTCTGGATCAGGGCTGTGGCCATGATCGTCAGCGAGCCACCGCCGCGGGTGTTGCGGGCAGCGGCAAAGAGGCGGCGCGGGACTTCCAGCGCACCGATGGTGATGCCGCCAGAACCCGTGCCACGACCGCGGTTGTTCATCCCGCTGTTATAGGCCCGGGCCAGACGGGTGATGGAATCCATGATCAGGAAAACATCCTTACCTGCTTCGACCAAACGCTTGGCGCGCTCGATCGCGAGCTCGGCGATGCGGGTGTGATTGCGCGCTTGTTCGTCGTTGGAACTGGCGTAAATCTCCGCACCGGGTAGGGCGCGGCGGAATTCGGTGACCTCTTCCGGGCGTTCGTCGACGAGCACGACCATGAGGTGGATGGCCTCGTCGTATTTTTCGCGGATCGCCTCGGCCATGTGCAGCAGTAGCGTGGTTTTGCCGGAGCGGGGAGGGGATACGATCAAGCCGCGCTGGCCACGACCGACGGGGGCCATGATATCCACGACGCGCGTGGTGAAGCGCTCAGGTGTAGTTTCGAAGCTGATGCGCTTGGCCGGATTGATCGCTTTCAACTCATCAAAGTGAGGCAGTTTCGACGCTTCCTCCGACGGCATGCCGTTGATCTGGGTGATCTCGACTAGCTGCGGGCCGCGCGGGCCTTCCTGATAGAGTCCGTGGATCCACT
>CALPMD020000185.1 GCA_943324575.2 Akkermansia muciniphila | reverse complement strand
GAATGGCCCGATGAACGAGAATCTGCCGTTCCGCCACGCTGAATGCGGGAAGCTCTTCGAGGATCTGTGCGAGACTCATGCCGCAGTCTATGCGGGAATGCGCAAGAAGTCATGGAGAAAACGCGGCCTGCTGCCTGCCGACATCGAAGCGTAGTTCAATCCACTTCGATCCGGTAGCGCTGGATGCTGGGGTCGATTTCCCGGCTCCAGGCGTCGATCCCACCGCGCAGCCCGAAGGTTGCATTCAGCCCGTGGCCGCGGAACCATGCCACTTGATCGAGCACGTTTTTCCCACTGTGATCGTAAAGCAGAATGCGGGTGCTGGCGTCGCCGGCAAATAGCTGCTGCTGGAGTTCCTGCGTGAAAAACTCCGATCCGGGGATCACCACCGCCTCATGCTCCTCGCGCGTGCGCAGATCGATCAACCGCAGTTCCGCGCTTTCCAGCTTGGCCGCCGCAGGTTCCATCAACATCGCCGAATCGTGAATGTGGCTGGCCAGCAAATGCTCCAGCACCTCCGCCACGGGGATTTCCGAGCGGGCGCACAGCTCGGCCAGCGTCTCTTCGTTAGAGAATGCGCAGCTCTGGCAGCCACCGAGGTGGTAGCGGGCGAAAATGGCACGTTTGGCACCGGGCAGGGTTTCGAGAATCAATCCCATCGGCGATTCGGCAGTGAGTTCGGAAGGTGACACGCGCGCAGTTTAGCCGCTGCCGCGGAAATGGCACGCCGCGATTTATTTTGCGCTGTTTTCTATCAGGCAGCCGTGTCATAAACTCGCCGCATGCCGAGGGAACGCGACCCAGACGAACCAAAAATCTACTTTTTGCCGAACTTGATGACGGCCTGCAATCTCGCGTGCGGATTCTTCGCCGTGCTGATGATCTTCAAAGGCTTGATCGAAGTTCAAAAAATGTCAGGTGATCTGGCCCCCTCCGCCAAGCAGTACTACGAGATCTCCCGCCACTACTACGAGTACGCCATCCTGCTGATCTTCGGGTCCTGTTTGTTCGACTTGCTCGACGGCCGGCTGGCCCGCCTCGGCGGACAGGAATCCCCGTTTGGCCAAGAGTTCGACTCGCTCGCTGACATCATTTCCTTCGGCATGGCTCCGGCGATGCTGCTTTCCAAGGCAGTGCTCTTTCCGCTGGGCAACATCGGCTGGGCCATCGCACTGATCTATCTGGTCTGCGGTGCCATGCGTTTGGCGCGCTTCAACTGTCTCGCCGCTCTGCCGAAAAAACCCGGGGCTTCCAGCGATTTCCGTGGCTTGCCCATCCCGATGGCGGCTGGCTTCATCGCCTCGCTGACGTTTTTATTGATCGATCTTTACCAAAAGAACGACAAAGACCTCGATCTCGGCGCTTGGAAATACATCCTAGCCGGTGCCATGCTCGGACTTTCATTGTTGATGATCAGTGACATACGCTACCCCAGCTTCAAGAAAGTCGATTGGCGGACTCGTGGCACCTTGGGCGCGATTGTCATCGCGGTCCTGTTGATCTTTGCGACCATTCAGTTTCGCTACGTCATGCCGGTGGTGCTATTCAGTGCCTTCCTCCTCTATGGTTTTGTTCGGCCATGGATTTCCCAACGGCTGCGCAAGGAAATTGAGGTGGAAAACGATGGCGATGAAGAATCGCCAACAGATCAGACCAAGGAGGTTTAATCATGGACGCCGCCAAACACCGTCCCCGCTGGGTCACTCTGCTATTAGTCCTGCTACCGCTCTGGCTCATCGCTTCAGGGGCTGGCGCACTGTGGTACTATTTTCACCTCGAAAAGAGCAAGGCGCTGGTCGAGCAAGAGCGCTACACCCAAGCCGTCTCCGCCCCGCTGCTGGCTGACGACCTGCGGAAAATCGTCGAAGTCATCGGCGAACGCAACGCATCCTCCCCCACCGCTGCCGCCAATTTATCCCGCACCGCGTCGATGATCGAAGGCCTGCTGGGCCCGTCCAACACCGGCTACGTCGTCCACAAAACCAAAGGCCCCGCCAGCTGGCCGATCCTCCATGTCACCCTCGCTGGCAAAAAACCCACCGCGCCCGCCATCTGGGTACTCACCTCCTACGACAGCCGTCCCGGATCGCGTGGAGCAGAAGCCAACGCCACCGGACTCGCCGCAACTCTCGCTGCAGCCATCGCCATGGCCAGCGACAAGCCGCAGGCACCCATCCACTTCGCATTCCTGCCACATGCCAATGAAACAGGATCGCCCCTCGTCGAAACCGCCGCCAAATTCCTCGAACTCGCCAAGTCCAGCGGCCCCACCAAAACCCTGCTCTGCGTCGAAGCCATGGGCGCCGGCGAATCCCTGTGGCTCAGCTCCCGCGATGTTGCCGCCGCTCCGCTCAACCTCATTGCCGGTCTAGGCGCGGTCTACGGCGCGGAAGTTATTTGCCTCGGTGACGACACCGACCTCGCCAGCACCCTCTTCGAAATGAACCTACCCGCAGTCCGTGTCGCCACCCGCCCGCTGCTCACCCCCGACGAAAAAGACGATCGCCTACCCTTCGCACCCACCGTCGCAGCGTCCACCGGCCGCCTCATCGAACTCATCCGCCGCTGCTCGGCAAAATAGCCCTGCCCAAAGATTCCGGGTTGCGGATTCGCCAATGCGGGCCAAAATCTAATCTACATCGCATCCCGCGCCCGTCTCTCACTTTTTCCATCTCGTCTCCTCCCCACGTTTCATGCGCGCCACCGACTTCGACTCAGCCTTCATCTCGCACGCACCCGGCTATTGGCCCGCCGATGCCGCCGAAAAATGGGATGACCACCGCTGGCAACTCCGAAACCGCGTCGACTCCCTCGCCGATCTCGACCTGCGCCTCAACCTCACCGACGAAGAACGCGCCGGTGTCCTACTCGCTGGCACCAAGCTGGCCATGTCCATCACCCCCCACTTTTTCAACCTCATCGACCGCGACGACCCGGACTGCCCGATCCGCCGCCAAGTCATTCCCCGCATCGAAGAGGGCTGGAACGCGCCCGAAGAAATGAGCGACCCCTGTGGCGAAGACTCCCACATGCCCGTCCCCGGCCTCGTCCACCGCTACCCCGACCGCGTCCTCTTTCTCGTTACCGACCGTTGCGCCTCCTACTGCCGCTACTGCACCCGCTCACGGGTCGTCTCTGGCGTTGGCGAACAACACCTCGAAACCCAGTGGGAACCCGCCTTCAAGTACCTCGAACAACACACCGAAGTCCGCGACGTCCTCCTCTCCGGCGGAGATCCCCTGCTATTTTCCGACGACCGGCTCGACAAAATCCTCACCCGCCTGCGCCAAATCCCCCACCTCCAGTTCATCCGCATCGGCTCACGCATCCCCATCTTCCTACCCCAGCGCATCACCCCCGAGCTGTGCACCATGTTGAAAAAGCACCACCCGCTCTTCATCTCCATCCACACCAACCACCCGCGCGAACTCACCACCGAAGTCCGAGACGCCCTAGGCCGCCTCGCCGATGCTGGCATCCCCCTCGGCAACCAAAGTGTCCTCCTGCGCGGCGTCAATGATGACGTCGAGGTGCAGAAAGCCCTCGTTCACAAGCTACTCATGTGCCGCGTCCGGCCGTACTACCTCTACCAGTGCGACCTCATCACCGGCTCCTCCCACCTCCGCACCTCCGTTGCCGAAGGGGTATCCATCATCGAAGGCCTACGCGGCCACACCACCGGCTACGCCATCCCCCAATTCGTCATCGACGGTCCCGGCGGGGGCGGCAAAATCCCCATCAACCCCAACTACCTCATCGACACCGGATCCGGCCGCGTCACCCTCCGCAACTTCGAAGGTGAAATCTTCGAATACCCCGACCCCAGCGCTATTCCTCCCAGCGTCATGGCCCAGCTACACGATCAGGCCCTCTCCGGCTTCGCCAGTCAGCACCACTGAGCTCAGGGGCAGCAT
>CALPMD020000184.1 GCA_943324575.2 Akkermansia muciniphila | reverse complement strand
CTGTTTATTGAAGAAACGATCCAGTATGCACGGTCAAATGACGCAACCTCATTAGGAGTCGTTCTCTACATCGCGGATGAATTCGCAACGACGGAGTTGAAGCCCGAGTTGGATCGCTCCGTTTCACTTGCCGAGCTTCGGAATGCCGCAATCCTCGATCCGAATTCAATCCTTGAGGACTCTTCTATTGTGGCCACAAAGGCCTCCTGGCGCGTCGTTCCTTATGCAGCCACGGCTAGCAATAGCATCGGCATGACGGTCACGATAACAACCCGATACGCGCCACTAATGGCCATGCTTCGCGAAGCTGGTGAAAACGAAAACTTTCCCATCGTCACTCATGCGCTGAGCGCTCCTTTGGTAGCGATCATGGGCTTGAGCCGAATGCTCAAACCGACGCCCAATCAGCCATTCGTGGCCATCCTCCAGTACCATTGGTTCACCGTCTTGGCCTTTTTCGACCAATCCATGGATCTGCGACTGATTCGCAGCCTGCAGCACCACGGAATCCATTGCCCACCCCATCTTTGTCGCAATGCACTTGTGACGACTAATGCCTCGCTTGAATTCGTTGACCCGGACCTCTTCTTGCTAGGACTCAGTCAGAACCAGAACACGGCGCAGGAGGCTCACTTGCGCCTCGCTTTCACTAACAGTCGCGTGGAGGCAGTTTCCCATTCTGCGACTGCGGAAGTACCACCGTGGTGTCCAGAACTTACAATCGCCACTCAACCGGAGGACTGTCCCACCAGCCTGGTCAGTCGAACGTTCTCCATGCTTCGCGAAGAAAAATGGGCCTTCCAAAACTTTCTGCCAACGCCCAGCGATATCGCTGAAATCTATCCGAGTCGCAAGGAGATGCAGCTTTTACGGATCCTGCGTTTTTCCCGCGTCGCAGTCTTCGCGATTGCGCTAGTCGGCATTTCTTACCTTTGCTACCGGGCGATTGATCTCATGCGCCGTCCGGAATGGGCTTTTGATTCCGCTCAGGCCGCAGTGGTGCAAGGGAAGCTCGCGCAGCTCTCTCGCGAAAGACAGAAATCGGACTATTGGAGCAACCTATTAGAAGACCGATCGAAAGCATGGATCAGCATGGAGTCACTTTCCCAAATGTTTCCCGAAAACGCAGGGATGCTCATTAAAAACTACTCCCACGTAGTGAAGCCTGACAACACGCCGGGCAAAGTGAGGGTCGGATTTGTCAAAGAATGGAAGATCACGGGGTATGCACGCGACGAGGCTCTGGAGCGCCTCAATGCCCTCAACACGCGTGAAGGGATCTCCGCGCATTTCAGCGAAATCGCAAGCCTCACGGGCAACAACTCCTTCAGTACCGGAGTCGGCAGCCGCAACCTCGTCGTCAACCTCCGCACTCAGGAAAATAACAGTTATAAGCCAATTCCACCCGAGGAGATCAGCGACGCGGACGAATCAACGTATCCATTCACCTTTGATCTCACGATCACCCAGCGCTTTGAGGCCACGGATCCTCTGGCGATCAATGTTTCAAAAGCCCCTTGAGCCATGCATCTCTATCGGAAATCCATCGTGCTGTTTGGAATTGTCATTCCCGTCATGGCTTCCGCCTTGCTGGTGGGCGTCGGTTTCCTTCTCAAATCAAAAATGACCACTTCCTTTGAAGCCAAGCAGAAGAACTTCAAGACCTATGAAATAGGCCGTGTCGCGGGGCTTCAAATCGAGTCAGAGGTTGAGCGCCTGCACCAGCACATCAACCGTTGGAACAGCCTGCTTTCGCAAGAATCCGCCAGCACGGTTACAACCCACCTGCGCGAGATATGCGAGCATCTACCGAACAAAGAAATTCAACAAACCGCCTTTGAGCGGCCGAGTACAAAAAGTGGATTTGGTACCATTTCCGCACAGAATTCCTCTCAGATCCGGATCGCCTTTCGGGGGACCTACCGCACGATCCAGCGTGCATTTCTCGAGCTAGAAACCCGGATGCCTCAACTCCAGTTGCAAGAGCTTCGGATCGACCCCAGTTCCGCCCAGTCCTCGCTGCTAAACTTTCAGGCCTCTTACACCGCATGGGAACGCTAGCTCACATTTGCACAGGGGTGATTTTCACGGCGACTGCGTTTGCTCAGTCGACAGTAGAAATTCGGACCCAAGCACCCGCACCTCAAAAAGCCCCAAACGCGAGTTCGGCCTCTGATTTAACAAAAACAGCTTCGCGTCATCTCGATAGCGCGGGATTGGCGCCATACATCGATGCCGCTTCCTCCACATTCTCGATTCGCAGACGAGCCCGAGATCCATTTGGGCATTCACAGGACCCAGATGCCAAGCCCGTAGCCCAGACATCTACCGCAAAGACCGCTCGTCGCGCAGCACCGATTCTAGCAACTCCTTTCTCTGAAATTGTCCAGCTCATCACCATCACTACCATCATGCCCGGCGAGAAACGGTTTCTCATCGGAACACGTTCGATCAGCCAAGGCGATCAGATAGCGATCACCTTTCGCGGTAGACACATCCCTGTCGAAATCACCGAGGTGACCGCACGCCAGATCGGCTTTCGCAATCGGGAAACCGCTGAAACGGCAATGCGCAGACTGGACTTGCTCCCGCCAGGCATGACTCCAGGAAATCAAGAAATCATCAATCCCGCCATCCAGCCAGACCTTCCAAATGCCCCCATCAACCTCGAAGCAGGCGACCCGACGCCGTGATACTTATCCACACTCAACAACCATCCGATGATGAAACTCACGAATCTGAGATCCATATCCGCCGCTGTCCTGGCGTTTGGAACACTCCATGCACAAACCCCTGCCGATTCACCACCTCCCCCGAACAAGCCGCTGACTGAATCCAGCGCCATCAAGACCCAAATCCTCATCTCGGATGACGTCGCGCCGAGTCCCGCCGCGCCCGAGCTGTCTCCAGAAATCATTGCTCCTGCGCCTTCATCCAAGAGCGCGAACGATGCGGCTAAGGCGACTACCTCATACGCCACTGTCGATAGTCCGAAGCAGGAAATCAAAAAATCCGACGAGGGCTTTATCCTCAAAGCAGCAAGCCTTAATGACATCTTTCAGTTTCTGGCTAAATCCGCAGGTCGTCAGTATTTCCACAACGCCAAGATCGCAGGTCCCGAGTATCTCGTGACCGGACACCTCAATGATGGCAAGCCGCTGCAGCAAATGGAGGAGCTCGCCTTCATGTACAGCCTCACTCTCCATACCAAAGGCGATACTATTTACGCACTAACCCAAACACAGCTCAGCCAATTGCCTAGCGCAGAGTTCCATTACCAACTCCGCTACCTCCGCCCCACCGACATGGAACAGATCAAAGAATTGATCAAACCCATGCTCAGCCCAGGGACAGGCATCGTGAATTTCGAACCGAAGACCAACACCATCGTCATCATCGATTCTACACATCGCATCGAGCAAGCGCGCGAGTTGCTCCATGGTATCGATAAAGCCAAGGGACAGATCGTCGTTGAGACAAAAATTCTACGGATCAACAATAGCGACGCGAAGCGCACGGGTGTCAATTGGTCGAATTCCCTCGGTAAAGACGGCACATCTCTCAACCTCGCCAGAGATCTCAACTCAGTCTTCGGTCTGCCCACACAATTAGTCGCGTCTAGCAGCGGCCCGGCACAGTCCAATCTGGTGCTAAGCCCGATCCAAGTGTCTGGAGTGCTCCGCGCACTTTCCGAGGGCGGCCTCGCTAGTCAAATCTCCAACCCGACACTCATCACCGAAGACAACGAACAAGCGACGATCTCGATCATTGATCGCATTCCGATCATTACGACCACCAGTACCGCAAACACGACCGGAGGAAACCCAACAGTGACTGAGGAAGTCCGCTACAAAATCGACAAGAGTGACAAGACCATCGATACCGATCCTGATAAGCACCGGGAAATCGGCATCT
>CALPMD020000183.1 GCA_943324575.2 Akkermansia muciniphila | reverse complement strand
TCGCTTCGCAAAGGGCGGAGATGGAGTTGATCGATGAGATCCGCTGGGCGAGGAAGGCGTTGGCGACGAGCTTCGACAGCTCGGAGGACCAGAGATTGGTGGTGAGGATGCGCTCGCGGGGAATCCAGCGAGCGTAAACCGAGGCCAGCGCTTCGACAGCAGCGGTGCCTTCGGGAGTGACTTCGCCGCCGATGAGGATGCGGTCGGGGGATTCGAGGTCTTCGACAGCGGTGCCTTCGGCGAGGAATTCGGGGTTGGAGAGGACTTGGAAAGTGGCGCCGTTCGGGGAGTTGGCGGCGAGGATCGCCTTGATTGCTGTCGCCGTTTTCACGGGGATCGTGCTCTTTTCGACGATGATCTTGTGGCCTTCGGAGACTTCCGCGATCAGGCGGGCGGCGGATTCGATGTAGCGAAGATCCGCCGCACGACCTGCGCCGATGCCGTAGGACTTGGTCGGGGTGCCGACGGAGACGAAGATTAAATCCGCTGCCGCGATGGCACTGCGGATGTCGGTGGTGAAGTGAAGGTTTCTGCCGAGAGCCGAAGCAACGACGCCATCAAGACCGGGTTCATAGACAGGGAGCGTGTCCGAGTTCCATGCGGCGATGCGCTTTTCGTTCATGTCCGCGACCGTGACTTGGATGTCAGGGCACTTGGCGGCGATCATGGCCATGGTAGGGCCGCCGACATAGCCGGCGCCGAGGCAGCAGATGGATTTGATGGTCATGGTGCGTGTTTTTATGCTTTTAGAAGTTGGTTGAGCGGCACTTTATTTTAAAGTGCCAATAGTTACGGGCGGCTTACTTAACAGGAGTCGTTCAAGTACTCAACTGCGAATATGGTCGCGTAGGAGGTGGAAGACGAAGAGTGAGTTGTAGGTGAAGTAGCGTTTGAAGAGCCGCCGTGGCTCCATGGCGAGGCGGTAAGCCCACTCCAGACCGTAACGCTGGAAGATTGGCGGGGATTGTTTCACCTCTCCCGCGTGGAAGGCGAAGGCCGCGCCGATGCCAAAATAGACCCCCGGAGGCAGGCGGTGTTTATGGGCGGCGATCCAATGCTCCTGTTTGGGGCAGCCGAGGCCGACCCAGATGAGATTGGCGCCCGAGTCCTTGATTTTCGCAACGATGGTGTCGAATTCGTCTTCCGGCCACTCGCCGAAGGGTGGCGAATGCATGCCGACAAGGGTGACTCCTGGAAATTGCTCGGCGAAGTTTTGGGAGAGTTTGTCTAGAGTGCTTTGTTTGCCGCCGAGAAGGAAGTGCTTGTAGGGAGAAAACGTGTGGCTCGTGGCCTTGAGGGTTTCTAACATCAACGTCGGTCCATAGACGCGGTCGGTTAGTTTTTCGCTGGCGGGAAGCTGCGAATTCAGCGCCCAGACGAGCGGCATTCCATCGGGGCAGATTAGGTCAAATTGGCGCATCGACTCGCCGAAAGCTTGGTCCGCGCGAGCCAGAGCGGCGACGTGAGTGTTAGCAGCCTCCACCGCGTAGACTCGGTCCGCTTTTGAAGCGTGTTCGAGAATCCATTCAACCGCTCCGGCATAATGGGTAGCAGCGACGGGAAGTCCAATGATGGGAATGCGTTTCAAGGTTTTCTTGAACGGAAGTTGCTCGTGGGGGGAAGTTAGACGCGGCAGAATGGCTCAATGGCCCGCAGCTCGGGGATGTTAGAAATGGCTTCGTCGCGTAGCACGGGCTCGTCAAAAAGGTAAAGGGCGTAGCCACCGTGACCACCACCGCTGTATTTGTGGGCGATCGAGCCGGGGATTTCAGGCAGCGGACTCATCCCTTCAGCGAGTTGCGCGGTATGATAGAGCGCGACACCTTCGGCGAGGCGGTGGATGTCACCCTGCCGCACGCCTTCACGGGCGATGCGCGCGCTTTGAGCGATGAGATCGTAGTCGCGGGAAAGATTTGCCGAGCCAGGAGTGTCGTGTTTGCTGCCCGTCCAGAAAATGGCCATTCGGCCATTGAGGAAGTCGCCGTTTTGTTTGAAGTCCAGCACGGGCTTGTCGCCAGAGCGCCAGACGCAGAGGCCGGTTTCGCGGATCACGGCTGGGTCTTGCCAGCCCACCCCGAGGTCGAGTTCCGCCTCGATGCTATCGCGGCCATTGAGCAAGGCCCATCCACCGCTACCGCCTAAGCCGGATTCTCTCTCGTAGGGCCATTCGCGCAAGGAGACGAGCGGGGAAATGGCGCAGTTGACGATAAATTCACCCGCACGCGCAAAGCGTGGCACGTCGAGCCAGCCGCCAGCGAAATCGACGCGCAACGGTGCTTCCGTCGGCGCCTGGACCCAGCGGACGATGGAACTGGTGGAGACAGGCTCAAAGCGTGGAGGAGTCTTTGGCAAGATCGTGTATTGGGCCCCGACCTTCTCGCAGAGTTCGCGTTTCACCGCGCCATATTTATCGTCCTCGGTGACGATGAGGAAATCCGGACGGATGCGCAGGAAATCTTCCTCAAAGTCCAAGCCTTCCTTGTGCCCTTGGGTGACGATGACCTCGTCAATCATGCGCAACCCTTGCAAAAGCACACGCTTGTGCTCGTCTGGGATGGAGGGTTTTCGGCGTTTGTGATGCCAGAGCACCTCAGCGGAGGCGAACGATACCACGAGGTAGTCACCCAGTGCGCGTGCCTCCTCGAAAAACTGGAGGTGGCCAGCGTGGAGAATGTCATAGCATCCGGAAACGAAGACTTTTTTCATGCGATGAAGTATGGGCGAGAGTTTAAGGGCTGCGCTTGGCGAAGACTAATAGTGATACCTCGCTTGGGCAAAGAGAATACGGTCGTCTTTGACTCGATAGACCAAGCGGTGTTCTTGGGTGATCCGACGCGACCAAACACCTGAACCGAGATGCCGCAGCAACTCGGGCTTGCCGATCCCGCTGAAGGGATCGCGGCGAATGGATTCGACCAATTCAAGAATGCGCAGTGCCGTTTTGCGATCGGTAGCCACCCAGTGCGCCAGATCTTCCAAAAAATCCGGATCGAAGATGAGGCTGCGCGGTTCGGATGTCATGCGGCACCCGTGGTTGCCGCCAGCGTCTCGAGGGTTAGCTTTTGACCTTCGCCTGCTTCGAGGCGATTCAGTGCATTCAGTAATCTGCGGGCATTGGCGGGCGAGCGGAGGAGATGAGCGGTCTCTAACAATCCTTGCCACTCGCTGGCGGGTACCAGCACCACCGATTCGTGGCCACGCCGATCAATGACCACGGGCTCGCGCGTGGAGACAGTTTTGTCCCAGACGCTCGCCAGTTGATCGCGCGCTTCGGTGTAGGAAATCGAGGTCATACCTGAGCTAATCACTGAACAGGTTTCCTGTCCAAGAGAATTCTTAGTAGGGATCGTCAGAAACCCGCTTAGACTTACTCTTTCGAAACCGAAACGTGGTGGCCGTAGGATTTGAGGAGCGAGTGACGGCGGGCGATCTCGAGATCTGTAGCCACCATTTCCGCGCACATTTCTTCGACCGTGATTTCGGGCACCCACCCAAGCTTTTCTTTGGCCTTGGTTGGGTCGCCGAGCAGGGTTTCGACCTCTGCGGGACGAAAGTAGTGCGGGTCGACTTTGACGATGACGTCGCCAATCGAGACGGCTGGGGCGATCTCGGGGTTGACCGCGGTGACCGTGGCGATTTCCTGTTTACCGTCACCCGAAAACGCGAGTTCGATACCGGCTTCGCGAGCGGCGAGGGTGACGAATTGACGCACGGAAATCTGTTTGCCGGTGGCGATGACAAAGTCGTCGGCGACTTCCTGTTGGAGCATCATCCACTGCATGCGGACGTAGTCCTTAGCGTGGCCCCAGTCGCGCAGGGAATCCATGTTGCCGAGGAACAGGCAGCTTTCGAGGCCTAGGGCGATATTGGCGATGCCGCGGGTGATTTTGCGGGTAACGAAGGTTTCGCCACGGCGCGGGGACTCGTGGTTGAAGAGGATGCC
>CALPMD020000182.1 GCA_943324575.2 Akkermansia muciniphila | reverse complement strand
GGGAATACCGATCAGCGGCGGGCAGGCTTCGGAAATGTATGAGGGATTGAGAAAATGACCATCGGGGCTGATGAAGTAGATGGCACCGCCACAGGCCGCCACGACGTTGTCGATTCCGTCAACAATGATTCGAGAAAGTAACGAAGAAGAAGGCTCGTTCTCGATTGAGAGGCCCAATTCATGAAGGAAGGCAAACATGCGCTGCTCTTCTCCTTCAAGCGTGTCGAAGCGGAACTTGGCACGACGTGCTTTGTGGCGCTGGTTTCTGAGTGCCAGCAAAAGAACGACGATAATGAGAGCCGCGACCGTGGGCGGAATGAGGTCGACAGCGTGCATCTCGGAAAAGTTAATCATTCAGACGCATCGGAGCGGGTTTTAATCCTCTGCGGGTTTCGAGGCCTTGGCTTGTTTTTCGGCGAGCTCCACTTCGAGCAAAGTGACGACCGAGGAAAAAGTGGCCGTGTTTTTTTCGTTGGATGCGGACAGAACTCGGTGGGATTCGAGAACAAGCTGGGTCCGTTCCACGGAGCTTTGCGGCATGATGGGCTGCGGTGGTTTTAAGCTGGCACGTATCGTATCAATGGTAGCCAACCAGACGGCCTGAGCGGGGTCGATTTCCATCAGGAAATGCAGACCTAAATCCTCGAGTGAGCGCCGATTACGCTCATCGGCAGCCGCGATTTGAATGACTCCGCCATCTATGGACGCCAGACGCGCCGCCATTCCAGCTAGGGTCCCCATGAATGTGGAGTCCATACCCGTGCATGCTCCTAAATCGACGACCAAGCAGGATTCTCCGGCATCCATTCGCGCAATGCAGAACTCCTTGACCACGGGGCTATTTAAAAACGAACCCTTTCCTTCACAACGGATCCAAGTGAATCCGTCAAAGGTTCCAACTAAAATGGGGCATTCTTTACTCACAGATAAATAAAGCCTTAATCTTCACTGCTAATGGCTGTGGCAGTCTAAGGGCGGGCGCAGCTTCTGGTCAACCTTCCATCTTGAAATTCGCAAGCTTACTGCCAGAGGTAAGACTGGCGGGTGGCGACAACTCGTTTGCCACGTAGAAGCATTGCTTTCCAGGCGACTACCTTTCCTCCGCTGAAAAAATCATCACCAGTGACGGCAAATTCAGCTGTCCCCGATGCGCTTGATGCCGCGAACTTTTGGGACTTGCGTTTGACCAAGCTGGCATAGGCGCCTTGCTGATATTCGAAGACCAACTCGACATCACCTTGATTCACACCCGTTGGATCATTCCATAACAGGTCGAAGTACTGCCCCAAACGGTTGCGTCGTTCTGCCAGGGTAACCGCTCCGTGCAAGCGGCGCTCCTTCTCCATTCGGGTCATCGGCTCGTCGGGTGCCAATGGTACTTGCTCACGCAGCTGAAACTGCTTGACCACAAGAGCTTCACGAGGACCCGTACAGGCGCCGAGCAAAAGTACCACTAGAAGACTATAAGCGTGATTCACGCCGCGGATTTAATCAGCTTGGAGCAGGGATTCAAGGAACAAGAATTCACACCCGGCTTTTTGCGCATTGCGCCGAATAAACGAAATTGGGGGTCTTCTTCAAATCTCGCAAAGCTCCGCGCTTGCAGTAAGGCGGATCTAACGCGAGACTTGGCCCATGTTCACGCCGAAGTGGAAGAAGGAAGCGCAACAGCTCGTGAAGGGGGCTAGGAAGTTCGTCGATTACAAACGCGACCTACTCAAGCCGGATCGTGTGGCGGAAATTGAGTCGCGACGGCTGGATTTGCTGAATGCGATCCAATCGAAGGATCTGACGAAGGTCAAAGAGGCGTCGAAGCAGGTGCGTGCGGTTTGTGAAAATTCCCTTCCCCATGAAAAACCCCTGGGCTGGCTGGAAGAAAATGTGGAGGTGATGTTTGTCGCCATCGTCATTGCGCTGGGACTGCGGGCATACTATTTGCAACCTTTTCGCATTCCGACTGGCTCGATGCAGCCGACACTGAATGGCATCATCGGCACGCCGCTTGAGCGGAATCAATGGCCGAGTCTACCCCAGCGATTGATCGAAAAAGTTTTGCGAGGGAGGGATTACATCCATGTGGTGAATGACCGCGACCGCCACATTGCCGTCACACGTCAGGGCAGATTTGATATCGTCGACACTCAGTTCATGCATTTTTTCAGCCGCTCGGAAATTCGTTTTTCGGATTCTGAGTCGCTTCAATTGCCTGCACCTACGGGTCCGTCCTACAAACTGGGTCTCGAAAAAGTAATCGCTTATGCCGCCCACCATGGTGGCTTAATCCCGAAGGGGATGGTTGTTTGCGAAGGCACAATTGATTCGGGAGATCTCGTCCTAGTCGATAAGTTCAGCTATCATTTTCGCAAGCCGAATCGGGGTGAGGTTTTTGTGTTCAATACGATCGATATCGAGGGGATTCAAAAGCGCAGTGGCGAGCAGGGTGCCGGATCCCACTACATCAAGCGCCTGTGCGGCATTCCAGGGGACACGCTTTCCATCCAGTCTCCAAATCTTTTGATCGATGGAAAAGTCGCGCAAGAACCCGGCATCCAGAGGGTCATTCGGGGAGAAGGTTCCTATAGCATCAACCCTAACGGTTACGACCTTGCGGATCCAGCCGAACCTAGTCACAACGGCATAAAACTGCCGCAGTATCTCGCTGGCGAAGGCGCCACACTCTCGCTGGCGGCAGATGGCCGACCAGGCATGAGGGAATATGCGGCGCTGGGTGACAATACAGGCAACTCTTTGGATTCGCGATACTGGGGAACCGTGAAGGAATTCAATTTGGTGGGCCCTGCACTTTTTTCGCTCTGGCCAATCACAACCGGTCATTGGGGATTGATTCACTAACACAGTGCCATGTCGGCCGCTTCGGAAATCACCCGCAGGGCGAAGTCGAATCTGGCTTTCGCCTTTCAGATTCTCTCGCCCGATCGACGTGAGGACATAATGATTTTCTATGCCTTCTGCCGAACCATCGACGATCTGGCAGATGATCCTGAAGTCCCCAGTGAGAACCGCGCGAGATCCTTGGACGATTGGGAAAACGGAATTCTTCGCGGATTCGACTCGCCGAATGAACTCCAGCAGGAAGTGATTTCCCTGAGGGATCGCCAGAACATTCCAAACGACCTGCTCGTTGCAATCATCGATGGCTGCCGCATGGACCTGCAACCGCAGCGTTTTGCGACCTGGGAGGATCTGTCCGATTATATCTGGAAAGTCGCCTGCGCCGTGGGATTGGTTTCAATCAGGATTTTCGGATGTGCCGATCCGGGATGCGAACGCTATGCGGTGGCGCTGGGGCGAGCCTTGCAGTTGACGAATATTCTACGAGACATCGGCGAAGATTTATCCAATGGCGGCAGAATCTATCTGCCGCTGAACGATCTTGCCCGTTTTGATTATAGCGAAACAGATCTAATAGCGCAGGTGCAAGATGAGCGCTTTATCGCGTTGATGAATTATGAGGCGGCGCGGGCTGAGGCCTTTTTCGAGGAAGCGGCGAATGCGCTTCCGGCAATCGATCGACGAGCGATGCTGCCAGCGCGTATCATGGGGGAGATTTACCGCCTGCTCCTCAATAAAATGCGCGATGATGGTTTTCATCTTTTTGAAAAACGCTATCATATTTCGAAAGCGCGAAAATTGATGATTCTTTTCAAACATCTGATGCTGCGATAAACCAAGCCCGAACCAACCACGACCTACACCATGCGAAAACGTCTCCCCTATATCGCCGCAGCCTGTCTTATCGGATTAACCGCCTGTGGACCAACCGAGCCCCCACCACCGCCGCGCTACTGGCAGGACTTCTCGTTCGATGCCGATTCTGCGGCTCCCATGGTCCAGTCGAGTGATGTTTCATCGCCGACTGATCCAGCAATTTCTTCGCCGACGACAGCGCCCTCTGGCTTAGGCAGCTACCCTATCGCCCAACGCACCGCCAATCCCGAT
>CALPMD020000181.1 GCA_943324575.2 Akkermansia muciniphila | reverse complement strand
CCGACTTGGTCGGAGTGCGAGCAGATCGAAAAGTTTTTCTTGTAGCCGAGCTTGTCGATGCCGCCGCGCAGGATGCGGACGCAGAGCGAGTGGAAGGTGCAGACGGTCATTTCCTCTGCCGCTTTTTTCGAAACCATGCCGCCGATGCGCTCGCGCATTTCGCTGGCGGCCTTGTTGGTGAAGGTCACCGCGAGGATCTCCGACGGTGCGATCCGCTTCTCTAACATGTGGGCGATCCGGCAGGTGACGGTGCGGGTCTTGCCCGTGCCGGCGCCCGCGAGAAGCATCACCGGGCCATCGAGCGCACCCACGGCTTCACGTTGGGCGTTGTTCAGGGAGTCGAAAGAAAAAGCATTGGCCATCAGCGAGCCGATGGAAGCGTTAAGCGCCCGCGGTGGCGAGAGCGGAGTTGGGCCTGGGCCGTAAGTCTCTGATTCTATGTTGGGCAAATTGCTGGATCGGCGGCCCGGTCCACCAGCGAAGGCTGTCCACGGGCGGTGCGGTGAGCGCGTGCCATCGAGATGGGAGCGTCTGTTATTCGGCAGGCACGTGCGGCTCGAAGGTCATCGCACGCTCGTGCTCGCGGGCCTTGGCGGATTTCTTGGCACGCTGATAGAAATAGTCTTGGACGCGAAACGCCTTTTGGCCTTTGGCGCGGACGATTCGTTGCGAGCTGCCGTTGGGCAACAGGCGTGAGGCTTGCGTGTTGTCTTGGAAGTAGGCTTCTAAAATGCGGACGAGACGGCGCTTGAGCGGAGCTTCTTCGATCGGGATCATTAGCTCGACCCGCTTTTCGAGGTTACGCGTCATCCAGTCGGCCGAGGAAATATAGACCTCCGCATCGCCGCCTTGGTGGAAGTAGAAGAGTCGGGCGTGTTCGAGAAAACGGTCGATCACGGAGACGACTTCGATGTTTTTCGAATACTTCGGATCTCCCGGCTTGAGGCAGCAGATGCCGCGGACATTGAGGCGGATTTCGACGCCGGCCTGCGATGCCTTGTAGAGGGCATTGATGATGTCCGGGTCCTGCAGTGAGTTGACCTTGGCGATGATGCGGGCGGGCAGCCCTTGCTTTGCGCGCTCGGCTTCGCCCGCGATCAGGTCGAGAAGGCTCGGTTTCATGGCCGTAGGGGCGGGAATCAGGCGCTGAAAGCGTAGCAGCTTCGAGCGGCCCGTGACGGCGTTAAAAAACAGCGACGCATCGTTTCCGTACTCCGGCTTACAGGTGAGGTAAGAAAGATCGGTGTAAAGTTTCGATGTTGTCTCGTTGTAATTGCCAGTGCCGAGGTGGACGTAGCGGCGCAAATGGCCCGACTCGCGGCGAACAATGAGGCAGATCTTGGCGTGGGTCTTGAGTCCTTTGACGCCGTAAACGATCTGGGCCCCGGCGCGCTGGAGTTCGTCCGCACGGTCGAGGTTGCGTGCCTCGTCGAAGCGGGCTTTGAGCTCGACGAGGGCCGTGACGTGCTTGCCGTTTTCAGCAGCCTTGATCAAGGCGTCGATGATGCGGGATTTGCGCGCGGTCCGATAGAGCACTTGCTTGATCGCGATGACGTCGGGGTCTTCGGCGGCTTCTTCGATCAAGCGCAGCACCGGCTCGAATGACTCGTATGGGTGAAAAAGCAGGACGTCGTTGGAGGCGATGGTATCAAACATCGACGCGCCGGGGGTGATGGCGGGGGAGTTTTGTGCCGGCCAATCCGTATCGCGCAGGTGATCAAATCCGGAGAGAAACGCGAGCTCCATGAATGACGCCAGCCCCGGCGGGCCATCGACTCGGTAAACTTCCTGCGGCGTCGCACTGGTGACGTTTTGAATGATGCGAGTCAGATCGCGCGGAGCATCGGAGCGAAGTTCAAGGCGCACCGTATCGGCAAAGCGGCGAGCGGACAGAACGTCCTCCATTTCGTCAGCCAGATCGATGGCGTCCTCTTCCTGCACCGCGATGTCGCCATTGCGGGTGACCCGAAAGGCTGTGGTAGCCGTGACGGTTTCGCCCGGGAAAAGTTGGCCCGCGTGCATGGCGACCAGGTCTTCGATGAGAATGAAGCTGTGCCCTTGGCCCTCGTTGGTGACGCTGACGCGGCGACCGAGAATTTCCGGGATGGGGATGAGGGTCTGGCGCACGCCTTGTGTTTCAGGATCGAGCAGGCGGCAGGCGACGATGACTTGCAGCGCGGGGACGATGGGCGGTGCCCCAATCGGATCGATCGCCAAGGGGGTGAGCAGCGGGAAAATGGAATCCTCGAAAGTCGCTGCAACTTGGGCGGCCTGTGCGACGGAGAGGTCCTGCGGCTGTAGCGGATGGATGCCCGCCTTGATCAAGGCCGGTACGATCGTGTCGGTGAGTAGGTGGTATTGTTCCGCGCTCATCTTCAGAATGCGCTGGCGCAGGGCGGCCAGATTCTTCGCGGGCGTGAAGCCCGAGGCATCCGGCGTTTTGCGACCGCTGCGGCGGAGCAACATCAGCCCGCCGATGCGGACTTGGAAAAATTCGTCGAGGTTTGACGCCGTGATCGCCAGAAATTTGACGCGCTCTAACAATGGTAAGTCATCGCGCAGCGCTTCATTCAGAACCCGTTGGTTGAATTCGATCCAGGAAAGTTCACGGTTGAGGTAAGGGATGGACATGGGAAAAGGGTTGAGCGTTTGTTATCAGTTATCTTCATCGATCACGACACTCAGACCGAAGACCTGCTCAAAAAGATCTGCTTTGGACGCCATGGCGAGTCGCTCGACGGCTGCGTCAGCCAGACCGGGCAGGCGAATGCGGAGCTTTCCTCCGTCGCGGCGGATTTCGAGCTTGGCGACGCGTTGGGCGTGTGTGCGTTCCAATGCATCGGCCACGCGCAGGAGTGCAGCCAGCTTGCACACTCGAATGCGGTCGTCAGTACTCAGCGCCGCGTAGCTCGGGTGGGCGAGCCGTGGCCCGGAATGGCGGTGGTAGCGTGCGACGAGTGCGACAATGGTGACATCGAGACGATCGAGTCCGAAAATTTCCGAGTTCAGAATCAAATACTCCGAATGCTTGTGGTGCGCGCGCGGGCTGACATAGGTTCCTACCTCGTGGAGGATGGCAGCGACTTGCAACAGCAGCGCATCGTGGTCTGTTAGCTGATGGAGATCGGTCAGAGATTCGAAAAACCGCGTGCAGAGATTGCCCACGTGTTCGCCGTGGCTGGGGTCGGACTGGTAGCGTTCTGCCAGAATCCGGGCGGAGCGCAGCACTTCGTCGGCAAACACGCCTGTGAGTTCCTCTGAAACGAGTAGGTCGTGCAGCAGTCCTTGTTCGTACTCACTGGTGGGAATATGGACTTCGCGCAGCTTCAGGGTCTCTGCGATGGCGAGGTTGATTTCCAGAGCCGGGATCAGCGCGTCGGCGGTCTGATAGTCGAGTTGGAAGCGTTTCACCAACTCCACATCACTGAGGTTCGAGGAGTCGGCCGTGAACTGGCGCAAGGTCTTGAGCGAGCAGACTTGGCTGGATTTCGTCAGGGTCTCGGCGACGGATTGCAGCTCGTAGCCGATCAGGACGAGTCCATCGATGGTGACATCCGAGTAGTCGAAGCGGATCTGCGCGAGGTTGCCGTAGGCGTGTTCGCGGATCACGCGCAGCAGGGTGGAGCCTTCCGCGTGCGAACCCTCGACCGCCTCGCGCGTGCGGTGGGTGCCCATGCGGTAACTGGTGTAGCGGGTGATCAACCCATTCTGAAACAGCAGCGCCCGCGTGTTGCCGGGGCCGACGTGTAGAACCAGCGTGATGCCCTTGCGCATCGCTGGCAGATTCAGCAGGCGGCGGCGGGTCTTCAGATAGATCAAGCGCGTCATTTCTCCGTCATCAATGGTGCCGATCCTCAGCCCGCAGGCGATACGGATGCGGTTCATCACCGTCTCGTGGTTGGCGGCTTCGCTGAGAATGTTGGTTGCCACCGCGCGGGTCACAGCGTGAGGATCGAGTCCCAGCTCGGAGAGAGATTTCTGATAGCCCCTGATGATTGATACGACT
>CALPMD020000180.1 GCA_943324575.2 Akkermansia muciniphila | reverse complement strand
GTGGCGGCGGCGGTGGCGGCTACGGTGGTGGCGGCGGTGGCGGTGGCTACGGCGGAGATCGCCGTGGTGGCGGCGGCGGCGGCTACAAGGGTGGCGGCGGTGGCGGCTACAAGGGTGGCGGCGGTGGCGGCTACAAGGGTGGCGGCGGCGGTGGTGGCTGGGATTGATCCCCCTCCTTCGCCCTAACAACCTATCTTAACAGCGCCCGATCTTCCTTCACCGGAGGTCGGGCGTTTTTCTTTGAGCTGGGTCTATTTCCGTCAAATTCAACCAAATTCTGCGGTGAGGTGAGTTGGAAAAAAGCCCGTGGAGGCAGCCTTGGAAGTTTGCTCCATGCCTTAGGCCACCCGTCCCCTTTCAAGGCACTCCAATCAAGAAGGAGGATGGCCTGATTCAACCGAATGGTGGCAACGCAGGACGCGGGGGGTGATGCCGGTGAAAATTTCCCAAACGACGGTGCTGGCCTTGGCGGCGATTTCGGCGACGGAAATGTTAGCCCCAAAGATTTCGACTTCGTCGCCTTCGATAACGTCTGCACCCGCGGTGACATCGACCATCATTTGATCCATGGTAACGCGGCCCAGAATAGGAAAGCGGCGGCCGCGGATCCAGACGTCAGCGCCGGTTCCGGAAACGTGGCGGGGGTAACCGTCACCGTAGCCGATGCCGATGGTGGCGACGCGCGTCGGCCGGGTAGTGACGAATTGCCGACCGTAAGAAATGCCGTGACCGGCGGGCAGGGTACGGACGAGCGTGACCCGCGACTTTAAGGTCATGACCGTGGCCAATCTCCCCTGAAAAGCGGGGAGCGGGGAGATGCCATAGAGCATCAGACCCGGGCGGGAAAGATTGCACAGGCCGGGATCGTAGCCGAGAAGTCCGGCGCTGTTGGAAAGATGCAGCCATTGGAAGCGCGCCGGCCCACCGAGATCCTGGATGATGGAATGGAAGCGGTCGAACTGCTGCAAGGTGAACTCCACGTCCTCATCTGCAGAGGGTAGATGGGAGCCGATCCCCTCGATCTCGAGATGCTTGAGTCGCTCCAACTGTGCCAGCTTTTCAGGCAGGTGGTCGGCGACGAAGCCACCGCGGCCCATGCCTGTATCCACAGCGAGGTGAACCTTGAGCCGCTTGCCGCGGGCAGCAGCCAGACGGTTGAATTGCTCCGCCTCGTCGATGGAGGAAATGCAGGGCGTCCAGTCGCGGGCGACGATTTCCTCGCGTTCTTCCGACCAAGTGGCGCCTAGCAGATAGATGCGGGTTTCGACACCCGCCATGCGAATGCGGCGGGCCTCACCCACGTTGGCGACTCCCAAAAACGCGATATTTTCCGCCGCCAAGGCTCTGGCCACCTCTTCCAAGCCGTGGCCGTAGGCTCCCGCCTTGACCACCGCCATCAAGTCCCCCCCAAAAGCCGCCCTTGCGACGCCAAGATTTTTTCGCAGCGCGTCGAGATCGATCTCCGCCCAAGCACGCGGCGGGGAGACTGGATACGTATCGTTCACTGGGGTTACTTTAGCCATTGCCACGGAACTGGCAAGGATCGTGGTTCAAGGGTGGTTTGGAGCGGTTTCTATACCGCCGAAGAGGGTTTGGGAATCGACCCCCTTACCCGTTTCAACGATTTTCCATTGCCGATCCACATTCAGGCGCACGGTCGCAAGGTGATGCTGCGGCCACTCATGCGGGCAAATCATCGAAAGCATCCGCCGCCCACGCATTTCGTAGAGGTGATAGGTCTCGCCAATGACGGGTTCAAACTGAATGTCCGCCTCGTAAACGAGCTTGTTCCAGTTGAAGTGATCAATCGCCTGCAGATAGGTTTCACGGATCTCCTGCAATTTCTGCTGCAAGTCGCGCTCGACTTGGGAAATGCCGCGCGATTTGAACGAAGTCAGGTCGTTGGGAATGATCGGCGGGCTAAGCGTGGACACCGGATACGGCAAAAAAGCTCGGGAGACCTGGAGAGTGGGTTCTGTCATGATCGAAGTGATGGTGATTTGAATCTTTCGCCCATGAATTCCCACCGGGCAACAAAAAACCGGAAGGCCACAAAGACCTTCCGGCGGGTTGATTTTTAGATCAGGGGTGGTATTACTTGGCCAAAGGATAGGCCCAAGTTGGCACTGTGGCGGTAACGCCCCAGACCGTGTCAGCGCCAGTGGTCAGCATTGGGCTACCGTTGAGCGTTACAAGACCGCTAGTGGTGTTGATCGACAAAGAAGTCACGCTGTTATCGACCTTCAGGACCACGGCCTTGCCGTCAAAGAGGTCTGCATCGAATTTGTCAGCAAGCGCAGAGGTAAACGGAGCCGCAATCACTGGACGGCTAGGATTCCCAGAAGCGGTCATGCCTGCTGTACCCATCATGATGATGCCAAAGCCGACTTCACCTTTTTCCAGCGCCTTCGCATCAGTCGTAATCACGCCGTCAGGCTTTTTGGTGTAGACACTTTTTGCGTAGAACATCGCTTCCGATTGCGTAAAACCGGCCCGGATGAGCTGGCGGAAACGATCATTTGATTGGGCTCCAGAAACAGCGGTCGTTCCTGTGGCAGTCGCGACTGCGAGAGCAGTGGTATCGTCGGGGAAGCTGCCGTATTCGTTTTCGAACTCAAAAAGGGCGAGTCCGATTTGCTTGGCATTGTTGACGGCCTCGGTTTGGTCGGCTTTTTTGCGCTGCTTGATCACCATGGGGGCGGTAAGGCCGGCAAGCGCGGCAATGATAACGATAACGACGAGAAGCTCGACCAGAGTGAAGCCGCGGCGCAGTTGCTTATTGATTTTCATAGTGTTGTATGGTTTTATGGTTGAGGCAAATGCCCCGTAATGGAATGAATAGTCCTCCTGCATAATTGCCGAAGAACTACCTGTCAGGCTACACTGCTAGCCCGGCAAATCAAGTAGGAAGTTTTTGAAATATGACGGCTTAGGCGGGGCGCAAAGGCGCACGCCAGCTGCGGCTCACCATTCCGTGGGCTCGCGGGTCGGGTCGCGGCGGAACTTGTCGAGCAGGTTGAACTCTCGATCGGTGATGGGATAGGGCCCGGCAAATTCGAGCGACGGGCCTCGGCCCTGCCCGCTACGGCAGGCGAACGCTTCACGATCCCTTAGGTAATAAAGAATTAAATAGTGCAAATTCTCGTTGGAAGTCTCCGCAAGAAAATCGGGGAGGCCGCGCAAGGCGACGAAGGATTCCAGGTCGGGGTAGCGGCGTGACTGATTCGCCAAGCGCTTGAAACCGAATGACGGCGGTTCCATTCGCACCAGCATGATCTGATCCTTTGCCTCAGCGTCCGTACTGCCGCCGAAAGGGGCGCAGGCCGAGAGAAGACCGCCGATGACGGTGGCTGAAACGAGCCGCAGCATTCCCTTCCCTGACTTTGGATGAATCACGGTGCCACCTCTTTCGAGTTCGTGTTGAGGGCTCGATCGCGTTGGATCAACGCGTCTATTTTGCCAGTGTTGGGCCGACTCCCTTCTGAGTCGATGAAAAAGGCGGTTTCCAGCGGCACCAGAAACTCCACGGCAGAGTTGATACCGACCAAGTGGCCTTGGGCATCGACCACGGGCCCACCGCTGTCTCCGGGTTGGAGAGGGATGTCGATTTTGAATTTGCGGGTGCGGGTAAACACGCCTTCTGGGGCGAGCTGGGTGCTGAGTTTGCCATCTCCCGAGCTTCGACCGGTGGCGATGCCGCCGTGGATGATACGACTTCCGGCAGGAAGCCAGTCGTGGGGTGACGTCCAATGGTAGTAATAAGGCGTCTTAACAGGAATGTGGAGCAAGGCGAGGTCGGACGATTCGGAGCGCCAGACGACACGGGCTTTTGTCAAAGTCAGGCGGCGGCCTTGGCCGCAGATGAGAAAAACATGACGATCTTCCATCCGCTCCAGCACGTGATCCGCCGTCAGGAAATAGCCATCGGGGGCAATCGGAGTCGCCGAGCCACCGTCCGAATCACCGGGTGATCCAGCATTTTCCAATTTATGGTCCAGCCAACCCGC
>CALPMD020000179.1 GCA_943324575.2 Akkermansia muciniphila | reverse complement strand
TCCAGCGGCGCCGACTGCCAAGGCGAGTCTGGGTGCCAAACTGATGGCGCAGGGCAAGTCGGCAGATGCCAGCAAGGTGTTTAGCGAGCTGGCGAGCGATCCAGCGGCCCGCTTCATCGCACCGTATGCGTTGATCGCCTTGGGCGACATTGCCAAGGCCGCAGGCAAACTGAGCGAGGCGGAAGGCGCCTACACCAAAGCGAAAACCGATTTCCCCGGCAGCAGCTTCGCCGAGATCGCCAACGGCCGCCTAGCCTCGGTAAAAGCCAAGGCACCGGTAGAAATCGAGCCCGCACCGCCAAGCGCGCCCCCTGCCCCAGCCGCAGCCGCGCCGGTGATGCCAGAGCCAGCGAAGGTCGAAGCCCCGAAGGTGGAAAGCCCGCCGACCCAAGCGCCCGCGCCCGCACCGGCCCAAGAACCGAAGCCGGTCTCGCGCGAGAACAAATCGAAGAAAGCTCCAGCGGCGGCGAAGACCAAGCCCTGAATCGAATTGACATTCACCACTCCAACCCTACCTTACTACCGTGTTTAAAAGAGTAATCGGCCAAGACCAAAGCGAGGCCCAACGCAGCGCCCCATCCCTTCCAGAAACCCGCAGCCCGGAGCCCGCTCCCGCCGCCTACAGCTCCCAGCAGCCGGTGGTCAGTGCCCGCTCTTCCGCGACGCGCAACGTCCTCTCGAGCGATGTTGAGATCAAGGGCACGGTCAAGTTCGCCAACGACCTAGTCGTTGACGGCAAGATTGAAGGTGAGATCACCTCGGAAGGCTGCCTCACCGTCGGCGAAAACGCGCGCATCAAAGCGGAGATCAAAACCGGAACCATCATTGTCTATGGCAAGGTTCATGGCAATTTGACCGCAACCGACCGCGTAGAAATCAAATCGACCGCCGAAGTCGTCGGCGACATCAAGGCGAAGACTCTCTCGATTGAAGCCGGTGCGATTTTCGTCGGAAAATCCACCATCGGCACCCCCACCCAAGCCGCGGCCACCCCCCAGCCCCAAGCGAAGAATGCACCCACCCCAGAATCCCCGAAACAAGGAACTCTTGTCGGAACTGCCATTTAATCCATCGAAGCTGAGCGCTTCGATCACCCCCCGCTACCGCCATGTCCGATGAGCCCCTGCGTCATCGCATCGATTTGGCGTGTCCCGAATGCGGCAATGTGCAACAGGAACCCGCGCTGGTAGTCTCCACGCAGTGCCGGGCTTGCCGCGCCAATTACCAAGTGCGGGATGGCAAAGGAGTGGTCAGAAGCAAGACGGTCACCCGACTGGCGGCTTTGAAACTTGATTCCGATCCGGAACCCGAGCTGCCACCGATCGCGCCGGTCGCACCCATGATTCGCCGCGGACCTGCCAAGCCGCCAGAGCGGTCGTTTTTGATGAGGCTGCTCAATCCGATCAAGCCGCCACGGCAGGTCGCGTGCTTCAACTGCGGCCATTCATTCACCGCCAGCGCCGAGGCGCAGTCGAGCCAATGCCCGAAGTGCAGCGGCTACATCAGCCTGCTTGACTACGAGATCACCGATGGCTGGAACCGCCAGCTGCAGACTTGTGGCAATGTGACCATCCAGAAATCCGGCAGCGTGACGGGCAGCAGGCTCCAATGCCACCAGTTGACGGTGCTGGGCAATCTGGCCACCACAGTCGAATGCACGGGCGATCTGATCATCCGCGGCCATGGTAAAATCATCGGTAATATCGTTTGCCGTGCTCTGCGCATCGAGAAAGGCGCGCGCGTGGATTTTCTGCACCCCGTCAACGCGGAGACCGCCTCGATCGACGGCCATGTCCGCGGCCAGATTTTCTGCACGGGAGTCGTGACACTTCAAAAGCGCGCGCACCTGCAGGGTTTGGTCCGCACCACTTCGCTCATAGTGAAGCCCGGTGCCAAACACACCGGCAACATCGAAATGGTCCCCGCCGCCGCGACTGCCGACCTCTGAAACTATGCTCCATGAATCCGTCCACCATGCTTGACCTCAGGGAGGAAATTCTCGCCCTCAAAAAGGCCAGAAACGCCGTCATTCTCGCCCACAACTACCAGACCGGCGACATCCAGGACGTCGCCGATTATGTCGGGGACTCGCTCGGCCTCGCCTACCACGCGAAGGCGACCGAAGCGGACGTGATCGTCTTTTGCGGCGTGCATTTCATGGCGGAGACGGCGAAGATCGTCAATCCCGGCAAGATCGTGGTGCTGCCGGATGCGGACGCCGGTTGCTCGCTGGAGCAATCCTGCCCCGCGCCCCAGCTCGAAGCCTTCCTCCAGGCCAACGCCGAGAAGAACTACTACGTCATCGCCTACATCAACTGCTTCGGCGGGGTGAAGGCGCTCTGCGACGTGATCTGCACCTCGGGCAATGCGGTCAAGATCGTCAATCTCGCGCCCGCCGACCGTCCAATCCTGTTTGTACCCGACGAAAACCTCGGCGCCTGGGTGATGGAGCAGACTGGCCGCAAGATGGACCTGTGGAAAGGCAACTGCTACGTCCACGTCGAGTTCACCCGTGACTCGATCAACCGCATCAAGGCTGAATACCCCGATGCCCTCGTCGTCGCCCACCCCGAGTGTACCCAAGCCGTCCGCCTGCTGGCCGATGAGGTCTGCTCGACGGAGAAAATGGTCACCTATTGCCAGGACGCGCCGGTCAAAGACATCATCGTCGTGACCGAAAGCGGCATGCTGCACCGCCTGCGCAAGGAGTGCCCGGACAAGAACCTCATCGCCGGCCCCACCGACCGCTGCGCCTGCGCGGACTGCCGCTACATGAAGATGAACACCCTCCAGAAACTCCGCGACTGCCTGGACAAGCTCCAGCCGCGCGTGGAAATGGAAGAACCGCTCCGCGCCCGCGCCGAGCTGCCATTGCTGCGGATGTTGGAACAGTCGAAGTGAGGGATTCGCCCGCCAGCCCTGGGTTTCACGACCCAAACGATTCCAAGCCCTGAACGGGCGTCACCTCTTTTTATTCCAGATGATGGGACGGAGGGGAGTGATGGGATGGATGAACTGGCTTGATGAGCCGGAATCATGGCTCTTTCTGTGACTTTTCATCGATCTTCGATCATCCATCATTGATCGCCGTCCCGTTCGGCATTATCATTCTGTCTCAGAGCGATTTTTCTAACCGATCACTACCCACTCGACCGACCATGTCCTGGCAATCCTACAACCAAAGTCTCGTCCGCTATCCCAAACACGGATTCTCGCTGGATCTCTCGCTGATGGACATCGCACCCGGCTACGCCGAGGCGTTGCAGCCACGGATCGCGAAAGCCTTTGCTGACATGGAAGCCGTCGAGTCGGGTGCCATCGCCAACCCGGATGAAGGCCGCATGGTCGGCCACTACTGGCTGCGCAACCCGAATCTCGCGCCCACGGAATTGCTGAAAAAGGCGATCACTGAACCGTTGGAAGCGCTCAAAGATTTTGCGGAGAAAGTCCACACCGGCTCGATCGTCCCGCCATCCAGAGGCCACTTCAAACAAGTCTTGCTGATCGGCATCGGCGGCTCCGCCCTCGGCCCGCAGCTTGTCGCCGAAGCGATCGGTCAGAACGCCCGACTTCCGCTTTATTTCTTCGACAACACCGATCCCGCCGGGATGGACACGGTCATCTCCAAACTGGCGGAAAAGGGGCTCGACCGCACTCTCGTCCTAGTCATATCCAAATCGGGTGGGACCGCCGAGACGCGCAACGGCATGCTGGAAGCCAAGGCGGCCTATGAAGCAGCAGGCCTCGAGTTCGGCCGCCACGCGGTCGCCGTCACGGGCGTTGGTTCGCTGCTCGATCTCTACGCCTCCCAGCACCATTTCATCGCCCGCTTCCCAATGGAAGACTGGATCGGTGGCCGCACCTCGGTACTTTCCACCGTCGGTTTGGTTCCCGCGGCGCTACAAGGTCTCGACATTGATGCCCTGCTTGCCGGAGCGGCCGCCATGGACGTTGAGACACGCAAGCAGGATGTCGCGAAAAACGCCGCCATGCAGCTCGCCATCGCTTGGCAC
>CALPMD020000178.1 GCA_943324575.2 Akkermansia muciniphila | reverse complement strand
GTTTCCCCGGAAGACGCACCTGACCAAGCCGAGTACATCGAGATCCTCTTTGAAAAGGGCAACGCCATCGGCCTTAAACACGACAATCTCGCGGCGATCCTCGCTGAACTCGGCGACGTCAAGTCCACCGGCCAGCAGGACGGCTACGCCCTCCTGACCCCATATGGTGTCATGCGCGTGCTTAACTTGCTCGGTGGCCGCAACGGCATCGGTCGTGTTGACATCGTCGAAAACCGCTTTGTCGGCATGAAATCACGCGGAATTTACGAAACTCCTGGCGGCACCATCCTCCTCGCTGCCCACCGCGACTTGGAAACCCTCGTCGTCGACCGTGAGTCGATGCACATTCGCGACAGCCTGATTCCGAAATACGCTCAGCTCGTCTACAACGGCTTCTGGTTCGCCCCCGAGCGTCTCGCCATCCAAGCCCTCGTTACCGAGACCCAGAAAACCGTCACCGGCGAGGTCCGCATGAAGCTCTACAAAGGCAACGTCATGCAAGCGGGTCGCCGCTCGCCTTTCAGCATGTACTCCGAAGCCGTCGCCACCATGGAAGGCGGCCAGGAGGAAGCCTACAATCAAGACGACGCCACCGGGTTCATCGCCCTCAATGCTCTGCGTCTCAAGGCCACTGCTCGCCAAGGGAAATAAGCCGTACTTCTCCTCTCAACGGCACTCGCTTATTGCGGGTGCAGTTCAGGCGGATTTACCGTCGGCCTTAGGTTTTTCAAATTTGGGCGGAGTTGGAGCCTGGTCAGGAATGATTTTTTCGATCGATTCGATCGGGACCCAACCGCGGGTATTGGTGGCGAAGGCGATGTAAACCCAACGGCCTGATTGGCGAATGATCTGGCAAATCGAGCCAGGTGGGGCGTCGATGACTTCGGGTGCCGTGCGGGCGGCGTCGGCATGGACGGAGACCTTTTCTTCGATAATCACCGCTTGGTTTTGCAGGGGAGCGAATTCTCCATCCTTGGGGAAATAGTACCAGCCGAGAGCACCCGCCGAGGCGAGGATCGGTCCTAACACGAGTGCCAAAGCGGCGACGAGACGCAGTCGGGCACCCGGGCGGGTGGCTGGAAATACGAGTAGGGCGAGGACGCATAACCAAATGCCTAACCCACACACATTCTGCCATGTGGTGAGCGGAAACCTAGCGAGGGCGGATTGGTAGTCTTGCCGTTGGACGGTGATAGAACCGTATTTATGTTCGATGAAACGGAGGTTTTGGCGGGCTTCGGGGTGACTGGAATCCCGGACGATCGCCCGTCGGTAATAGAGAGCTGCACGCCCCGGTGAACCGGCACGGTAGCAGGCATTGCCGATGTTGTAGAGAGTGTCGGCGGTGAGGTCTTCGTATTTCCCCGCACTGAACCAGAGCCTTGCGGCATCCTCGTATTTGGCGGATTGGTAGGCTTCCAAAGCCATGGGAGCGACATCGTTGGCGCGGGCGGTGTTAGGAAATACCAAGGCGGCCATGAGGAGGGCTGAGAATGCAGCCTTACGCAGGAGGTCGAGGATTTGGTCGCGGCGTGTTCGATCAAATACGGATTGAGGTTTTTCCGCACGGAAACAAACCGAGTCGCGCTGGGCGAGGATGCCTTGAACCTCGGGGCTTTGGTTTTTATCGAGCCATTGTTCGATGAACTCACCGGCAGATTTCAGGAACGCGCTGTCGTCTAACGAGGTGGACGCTTCGATCTGGCGAAGTGCCTGCAAGCGTGCCGTGCGGGTGGAGTCCTGACCATGGCGAGAGCTATAGCGCTTCAGATACACTTTGACCAACAGTCCCAGTGCCAGCATGGCGGCGATAGAGTGACCGATCCAACGAGGAGATCTGGAAGCTTTCGCAGCGGTGAGTTGGTCGGTCTGAATCACCGAGAGAATATCGGTCATCTTTTCCACTGGGACGGAAGGTGCTTGGACGATCGGGCTGGCTGGCGGATTGGACGGGGGGCTCGCGCGCATTGTCAGGGGGATTGGCGCGGTGATCGCTGTTTTGTAAGTTTCGTCCTTCGGGTCAAAGTAAACGAGGTGGAATGGCGGAATTTCCGTCTTCATTGCCAAGGGCCGGATCGACTGATGAAAGGTGATGCTCCCCGAGAGCTGGCGTCGTTCATCGCCGCGTGGTTCCGTGGTCGTTGCATAGATTTTCCAATCCTTGGCATCGGCCAAAGACGGCGGTCGCAGGATGTCGAGATTGCCGCTTCCTGTTACCGTGAGATCCACGGCGATCGGATCGCCTTCCTGGACGTCGGTCACCGCGCAACTGGCGCTGATTTTGAAAGAGCCGACAGCATTTTCATAACCCGCTTGAGTGCGATCGGGCAGGGGCCTAGCCTCAATTTCGAGTTTGGGGACTTGGAGGTAAACCTCCTTGTTCACTTGGCGTGGCGTAGGGTCCATAATGACCTCCCGCGTCGTGAGACGAATCTTTGCCGGGCCGATGCCAACTTTTCCGGAGCGGGTGGGGGTGATCGTGCTCGGGTAGGCGATGGAGACGTAGCGCATCCCTAATAGGTTAATCCGGCTGCGCATGTTAGTTGGCTGGAACCGCCATGCTGCCACGCCATCGCGTTCGAAGTCGGGGATACCCCAGTCTTCGATGATCATCTCCTCGGGGATGAAAACCTTAATTTCAGTGGTAAGGGTTTGGTTTTCGTAGGGCTTGTCATTGAGTGTACGGAAGGAGCTGGCGTAACGGATGAGTTTGTTATCGCTTTGGACCGTGTCCCACTGGAGTTCATCGGGATTGAAAACCGCGAAGTTGAGTGGCTCGGTGAAGTTCTTCGCATTGTTGACCGTTACCTCGATCGGCGGGATGACGTGGCTGCCGATTTCATAACTGGTCACCAAGTACTCAAAAATATATTCGAGTTTTCGGCCCGGCAACATCCTCGTCAGAGGCGGCCTGCCCGTCGGGCGGATTGAGACGTTGGGGATGTTTGAGATTTCTGGTACCTCCGTGGGCTGGGCTCCGACAGACGAGACCTCCAGTAACGCCTGCTCACCTCGCGCGAGAAATGAGGTGGAAAGTCGGCTCGACGTTTGGGCGTGGCCGTAAGGGGTAAGCAGCGCCCATAGCGCGAGTGCCAATAAATTTTTCCAAGTATTCATGATGTTACCAGTCTTTCTCGGCATTTTTGAATTCACGGCGGCCAGGTGCAAGCTGGCCTTTTTCGAGATCTGCATTTTCCTTAAGGATTCGAGTGGCGCGTTCTTCGGGGGACTCGTTCGGATTTTCAATCTCCTTTTCTTTGCCATCGGTTCCATCGGCGTCGTCCTCCTTCTTTTTACCATCCTTGCGGCCCCCATCCTTGGGGTCTTTGTCACCATTGCCTTTTTTACCATCCTTGCGCTGACCTTCCGAGCCATCCTGGCTCTCGTCATCACCACCTTCGCCTTCTTGCGGCGGGCCGTTGCCTGGCATGCGCTGGGGCATTGATTGTTCGGTGTCTTTTTTCTCCTGCTTCAAGAGTTCTTCGAGCCTTTTCAGATAGGCCATGGTGAGCTTGCGGTTTTGGCGAGCGACTTTGTCGGCTGGGAAACGAGCAAGCGTCGAATCGTAATGGCGGACTGCGTCCGCCCAGTTGGTGATCAGCGACTCGATCCGGACATAGGCACTGGTCTCGCCTTCTTCCGGGGCATCCGCGGCCCGCAGCTTGGCGATGGCCTCCTTGACGAGGGTGTCGAAGCGGGCCATGTCCGGCAGCGCTGAGGAGTCGCTGGGGTAATTTTCACCGGACAGGCCTTTCCAGCTGAACTGGAATAAGCAATTGCCGAGGCCGAGATGGCCGCTTGCCTGGACCTCGGAATCGCTCGAAAGCAAGGCTTGGCTGTAGGCACTGCGCGCCTCGCGGAAGTCGCCTGTGCGATAGGCGGCAGATGCTTCGCCGAGTCGATAGCGTGCCTGCTTCTCGCTGGAACCGGATTCTTCGGCAAGTTGGTGATAGGCGTTGCGAGCGTCTACGTAGTCTTGCCCTGCGAGACTATTGCTGGAGGCGTTTGCATCATTTGCCCGCGAGTGGGGGATTGTTAGAAT
>CALPMD020000177.1 GCA_943324575.2 Akkermansia muciniphila | reverse complement strand
GGCGTGGAATTTCCCAAGGCAAGCGACTGAAAATGCAGGAATTGCGGCAAATGGTGACTGTCGATGGCGGAATCGTTACACATCACCACGCCGTGTTCGATGGCGGTTCGAAGCTCGCGGACGTTCCCCGGCCATGAGTAGGCCAGCAATAAACCCATCGCGGTATCCGTCAGCGGCTTCACCGGCCGATCATTTTCCTTCGCAAATTCCTGAAGAAAGCTGTTGGCCAACAGCACGATATCTTCGCGCCGCTCACGCAAGGGCGGCATTTCGATTTTCACGACGTTGAGACGGAAATAGAGATCTTCGCGGAAAGTGCCGTTGGCCACCAACTCTTTCAAATTCTTGTTGGTCGCGGCGATCACGCGGACATCCACCTTGATCGGCGAGTTTGAACCAACGCGCTCCAAACTCCGCTCCGATAGCACCCGCAACAACTTGACCTGTGTCGCCGCGTCGATTTCGCCGATCTCGTCGAGAAACAAGGTGCCGCCGTCCGCTTGTTCAAAGCGGCCGATCCGGCGTTGGGAAGCGCCCGTGAATGCGCCTTTCTCGTGACCGAACAGCTCGCTTTCCAGCAATTGCGGCGAAAGCGCGGCGCAATGCACGATCACCATCTTCGCTGCGGGCCGGCCCGAAAGGTGGTGCAGCGTGTGCGCCACGACTTCTTTGCCAGTACCCGATTCGCCTTCGATCAGTACGGTCGCCCGCGTTGGCGCAACTTGTTGCACCAACTCGGAAACGCGGCCGATTGCCGCTGACTTGCCGATCAAGCGATCCAGCTTGTGGGTCTTCGTGACCTGCTGGACCAGTTGGAGGTTCTCCGTTTCCAGTGTGCGGCTGCGCAGCGCGCGCTTCAGCTGCATCTCCACCTCGTCGAGATTCAGCGGCTTGGTGACAAAATGCCAAGCCCCGCGCCGCATCGCTTCCACCGCCGTATCGACCGAGCCATAAGCGGTCATCATGATCGCGATTGGTGGTTCAGGCAGGGCCAGCGCTGCGTCTAACACGTCCATCCCCGAATCTCCGCCCAGTCGCAAATCCGTCAGCAGCAGCTTGATGGGTTCGGACTTCATGATTGCCAGCGCCTCGTTGGCGCTGGCCGCCGTGTAAACCTCGAACTCTTCCTCCAACGCGCTGCGCAGACCCTCGCGGGTCGCGCGTTCGTCTTCTACAATCAATAAGGCGGGTAACATGGCTGCGGAGTGTTAAAGATCGATCACCGAATCGGGCGCGCCCAGCAGCCTGACTGGCCGCTCGGTGTGTGGGAAATTAATCAGCACGCGGGTTCCTTGATTTTCTTCGCTTTCGATGGCGATCGCGCCGCCGTGTTCGCGGATGATGCGGCGGACAATCAGCAGCCCCAGCCCGGACCCCGAGACCTTGGTCGTGCGATACGGTTCAAACAAAGCGCCCATGTGCTCCGGCGAAATCCCCGTGCCGTTGTCCTCGATCGAGATGATGTACTCAAAATCGCTGACCCGCGTGCGGATCGTGATGTGGCCTTGCTCCGCGGGGATCGCCTGGAACGCGTTGCGAATGAGATTGTAAAAGACCTGCTGAAACTGCCCGGGATCGATGAACGCCAGCGGCAGCGATTCCGCCAGATCCAGCTCGACCGCCACCGACCGCGATTCCAGCTCCGGCTCCAATAAACGCAGTGTGTCATGCAGCAGCGCGTGCAAATCCTGGCGCTCGCGGTGCGGCACCGTCGGCCGCACGGCGTTGAGGAATTGTTTGAGAATCAGGTCCAGCCGCTGGATCTCCTCCCGCGCGGTCGCCAGATTTTCCTCCAGCGGTTTGCGCTCTACCGAGTCCAGCTTGCGCAGTTTTCGGCCCAACAGCTGCAGGTGAATGTCCAGCGAATTGAGCGGGTTGCCGATTTCGTGCGCCACGCCCGCAGCCAGCAAGGTCAGTGCATTGAGCCGCTCAGACTCCAGATTCTTCTCCGCTTCGGCGCGGGTCGTCGTCAGGTCGCGGACCAGCATCACATAGCCCAGCGGCTCGTGTTCCTCCTCCACCCCGTCGATCGGCGCGAGATAAAAGTTCAGGTAGCGGTTTTCCGGGTAAAAGACCTCCAGATCGCGGTTCATCGTGCGGCCGGGCTTGCCCAGCGTCGCCCAGTCCAGTCCCCGGATCTGCGTGGAGATGAACTTGCCCGTCGCCTGTGCCGGATCCAGCCCGAAAAACTGGCAGGCCGCCAGATTGAGGAAGCCGATCACCCCTTGCGGATCGAGAATGATCACGCCCTCGTGCAGCGCCTCGAAGACTTTTTCCAAAAAGCCCTTCTCGTGGATCAAGCGCGTCACCAGCTGCTGGACTTCCCCCGGCACTACGCGATCCAGCCGCGCCACCAGCTTTTCCAGAAAGCCGGATTTCACCTTGGGATTGCTTGTTTTGGGTTTTCGGTGTTCAGGAGAGGCCATGAGCAACGTGAAATTGATTCTTTGCACCTTCCCTAACACAGAGCAGGCGCGTCAGATTGGCACAGTGCTGGTCGAAAAGCAACTAGCAGCGTGTGTCAATCTCGTGCCCGCCGTGGAGTCGATCTACCGCTGGCAGGGTAAGGTGGAAACCGCCAGCGAAGTGCTTGCGATTTTCAAGACCCGCGCCGACGTGTTTCCCGCTTTTGAACGGGTACTCACCGAGTTGCATCCCTACGAGGTCCCGGAAATCATCGCGATCGAACCCGCCGACGTTGCCGCGCCTTATCGCGAATGGCTACTCAGTAGCGTGGCACTTCCGGATCAATGAGGCGCGACCAATGGTCGATGCCGCCGCTCATCGAAAACGCCTGCTCCACCCCCTGCGCCCGCAAAAATGCCGCCGCCCGCAGCGAGCGCATGCCGTGGTGGCAGTAAACGACGATTCCGCGCTCGCGGTCAGCCGTCAGCTTCGCCCCAGCTACGGGGAAAGTGCCCAACGGGAACCACTCGTTGCCACGGATTTGGCAGATTGCCAGTTCGTCGGCTTCGCGACAGTCGATTAGTCGTGGCCGTTGGTCTCTGGGGAGATCGACCCAGGCCGATACGGCTGCAGGGGTGATTTCTAGGGTGAATGCTGGGTCGGGTAGATGGGAAGGGATGGGAGTCATGGGACTCATGTTTGGACTCATTGGTCCGCGGATGCCCAGCTCACTCGACGATGACGGGCGTGCCGACCTTGACGTTTTCAAAAAACTTGGTGGACATCTGGTGCGGCATGCGGATGCAGCCGTGAGATGCCGCGTAGCCGGGTAGATAACCGGTGTGCATACCAACGCCGTCGCTGGTAATGCGCATAAAATTGGGCATTGGCGCGTTGTAGAAAACGGCACCCGCTGGAATCTTGTCTTTCCGGATGTCGACGTTGTCGTTAATTGTCATCCCCGTGGATTTGTTTTTGAAGACGCCGTAATGCGACGACACGTGGTCTTTATTCTTTTGCGTGATCTTATACATCCCCGTGGGCGTGCCACCGTCCTCTTTGCCGCTGGAGATCCGCGAAATGCCCACCAGAACACCGCCTTTGTAGAAGAAAGCCTTCTGTTGCGCGCGGTTGATCTTGATCAACGGGCTGCCTGTCGCATGGTCGCCATCCCAGTACGAAACGTCGTCGGGGATCGCGGGTGCAGGGTGCTTGGAGTCGGTGGTTTGCGGCTGGAGCGGGCCGACGCCGACCAGATAGTCCGATTTTCCCGGAATCGACTGCGCGCACGAGCTGAGCAGCGCCGCCATGGCGATCACGGGTAAACAGTTAGAAAATGTGGATTTCGAGACCTTCATTTTGAACGCGTAACTTGCACCAGCAATCCGTAAAGTCAAGTGATCGCCGAAAATCAGCGCTTGTGGCGCGTCCGCTTGGCGCGCGTGTGCTTCCGCTTGGCGCGCGTGCGCTTCCGCTTGGCGCGCGTGTGCCTCCGCTTGTGGCGCGTGTGCTTCCGCTTGTGGCGCGTGTGCCTCCACTTGTGGCGCGTGCGGTTCCGCTTGTGGCGCGTGCGGTTCCGCTTGTGGCGCGTGCGGTTCCGCTTGTGGCGCGTGTGCTTCCGCTTGTGGCGCGTGTGCCTCCACTTG
>CALPMD020000176.1 GCA_943324575.2 Akkermansia muciniphila | reverse complement strand
AGGATTTCCCGATCGCCAATCTCTCCCTTGCCGAGCATCAGCAGCAGGTCGTCGGAATTCATCCTGTTAGTGTTCATCCCCACGTTTGGTTAGATTCCACGGATTTCGCTGACTTCATCGCCAGCGGTAAAAGCACCCTCGTCGATGCGGCCAAGCTGCCGCTCGCATGGCGTGGGGTATCCGCAGACCTAGACAGCTGCCACACTGCCACTCATTCGTTCATCATTCGCTACCCATGGGATTTGCTGCGCGCCAATGAACAATTCGTGTGTTCGCTTTCAGCGGATTCTATTCAAGGCAGCGTCCACCCTCTGGCAGTCGTTGAAGGAGTGCTCCATCTCGGCGCAGGCACGAGGATCTTGCCCGGCGTGTTTATCGAAGGCAATGTGGTCATCGGCGAGAACTGTAAAATCGGCCCGAATTGCTACATACGCGGTAATACCAGCATTGGCGATGGCTGTCACATCGGCCAATCGGTCGAAATTAAAAACTGCCTGATTCTCTCCAAGACCAACGTCGGCCACCTCTCTTACATCGGCGACTCGGTGCTCGGTGAAAAAGTGAACCTCGGCGCAGGCACCACCACCTCCAATCTCCGTCACGATGGCAAAAACCATCGCTCAATGGTCGGCGATGCGCTCGTCGATACGGGGCGCCGCAAGTTCGGCACCATCATTGGCGACCACGTCCACACGGGGATCAATACCTCGATCTATCCCGGCCGAAAACTGGGACCTCATACCCACACTCGTCCTGCGGAAGTTGTGCAACACGATCTCAAATTCTAAATTTTAACTCTCTAATTTTAAATCACCATGTGCGGAATCGTCGGATATATTGGAAAAGCAGATGCAGCCTCGGTCCTCATCAACGGATTGCGTCGCCTTGAGTACCGCGGCTATGACTCGGCGGGCCTCGCCGTCTTGGATGACGGACAGATCGTCGTCGCCAAAGCCCCCGGTAAAGTGGCCAAGCTAAACGACCGCGCACACGCCGATTGGACGCCCGAGCGCTTTCGCCGCGTCACCACCGGCATCGCCCACACCCGCTGGGCCACCCACGGCCCACCAACCGAGGTCAACGCTCACCCCCACCTCGATCAAGCCGGCGACATCGCGCTCGTCCACAACGGCATCATCGAAAATTACCGGGCCGTCCGTGCACGACTCGAGAGCAAGGGCCACCACTTCTATTCCGAAACCGACACCGAAGTCCTCGCTCACCTCATCGGTGACTGCAACAAAGGCGATCTCTTCCAGGCCGTTTGCGATGCGCTTCATCAAGTCGAAGGCACCTTTGGCATCGCCGTGCTTTCCGCCCATGAACCGGACAAGATCATCACGGCTCGCCGCGGCAGCCCGATCGTGATCGGCATCGGCGAGGGTGAAACCATCATTGCTTCCGACGCCTCTGCCATCCTGGCTCACACCCAGCGCGTGATCTATCTGGACGATAACGATATTGCGGTCATCAAGGCCGATTCTGTCGACATTCGCGACCTGAATAACATCCCCGTCACCCGCGAAATCGCCGAGCTCGGATTCGATGCGGCCGCTGCGGAAAAAGGCGGATTCGACCACTTCATGCTCAAGGAAATCCATGAGCAGCCCGACTCCTTGGGGAATGCCATCCGCGGCCGCATCGACCACAATCTCGGTTCTTCCGTGCTCGCGGGCATGGGCACCTCACCCCGTGAACTTGCTGAGATCAGCCGGGTTGTCCTGCTCGGTTGCGGCACCTCGCTGCATGCGGGCTTGGTCGGCGAATACGCCTTCGAAGACCTCGCCGACATCCACGCCGAAGTCCAACAAGCCGCCGAGTTTCGCTACCGCAATCCGATCCTCGGTAACCGCGACCTCGTCGTCGCCATCTCCCAATCGGGCGAAACCGCCGATACCCTCGCCGCCGTTCGCGAAGCCAACCAGAAGGGCGCGTTTGTGATGAGCCTCTGCAATGTGGTAGGTTCCACCATCGCTCGCGAAACGGGCAGGGGAGTCTACCTGCACGCCGGACCTGAAATTTCCGTCGCCTCCACCAAGGCCTTCACCTGCCAAGTCGCCGTCCTGCTGATGATGGCGCTCAAGCTTGGCCGCGGTCGTCGATACTCCCGCGAAGACGGCATCAAACTCGCCCGCGAAATCGAGTCCATTCCCGAGCTTGTCGCCAAGGTCATTCTTCAAAACGACCGCATCGCCAAAATCGCCGCCGACTACACCCAAAATGAGCACGCCTTCTTCATCGGCCGCGGCCCGATGTATCCCGTCGCTCTCGAAGGGGCCCTCAAGCTCAAGGAAATATCCTACGTCCACGCCGAAGGCTACCACGCCGCCGAGCTCAAACACGGTCCCATTGCTCTCTTGGAACAGGGGACCCCGGTCATCGCCATCGCCTGCGACGTCCCCGGCAAGGATAAAACCCTTGGCAATATCGAGGAATGCCGCGCCCGCGGGGCTCGCATCCTCGGTATCGTCACTGAGGGCGACCACGAAACCGCCGAGTGCATGGATGACTTCATCACCATTCCGCGCTGCCACCCGCTCGTCGCCACCATTCCGGCCGTCGTGGCCTTGCAGCTTTTCGCCTACCACGTTGCACGTCTTCGCGGTTGCGAGATCGATCAGCCGCGTAATCTCGCGAAGAGTGTCACGGTGGAATAATATCGCCCATTTCCCGCGCAGTCTTCATGCTCTTGCCCTGCCGTTAGAAGGTGCGGACTGCTGAGAGTCCGCCGTCGGGCCGAAGAACTTGGCCCGTCATGAACTTCGACGCGTCGGAAAGCAAAAAGGAAACGAGCTTGGCGACGTCATCGGGATCGCCGATTTGTTGGAGCGGGTGACGCTTGGCAGAGGCTTCTTTTTTCGCATCGGAGTTGAGCAAGGCGCCTGCCAGCGGCGTGTCAGTCAGCGATGGGGCGATGGCATTGACGCGGATTTTTGGTGCGAGCTCGGCGGCGAGCGAGAGCATAAGCCCCTCGACCGCACCCTTGGCAGCAGCGATGGAAGAGTGAAACGGCATTCCCTGTGCCACTGCCACTGTGGAAAATAGCACGACCGAGGCAGTCGGTGCCGCTTTTAGGGCAGGCAGTGCCGCCCGCAGTGCGGCGACAGCGCCTAGGCAATTGGTCCGATAGTCATTGAGGAAATCCTCGTCCGTGAGCCGCAGGAAGGGTTTTAACGTGATGCTGCCCGGGAAATAAACCAGTCCGTCCAAGACGGGCGGCAGCGCCAGCGGGCCGGGATTGAGTGCATCAAACGACTGAACGGGCACGCCCAGGGCTGCCAATGGCCCAGTGCTGCGGGCGGCGGCAATCACGGAGTTCCCTTCCACCTGCAACAAGCGTGCAGTGGCCAGTCCGATCCCCGAATTCCCACCAATGAGCAAAAAAGTCTGTGCCATGCTCTGAAGATGCTCAGCGTTGCGAGTCGGTCAAGATCTGGGCGATATTTTTTGGACTCGTGATAATCTGATTTTATAAACAGGCAATGCTAGGTCTTGCATTCGTCGGGCAATGCTCCATAATATCAGAATTAGCATGCCTTTTCCAATTTCGGATGATTCCCAGCTTCTGATTCGCTGTCCATCGTGCGGACAGCGGTTTAAGATTGGCCAAGAGCTTCGCGATCGCACTGTCGAGTGTGGGGCCTGCGACCATCGCTTCGTCATTCACGACGATACCATCGTTCGGGGCCCCAAGATGTACCCGGGTGAGAGGAAAGGTATCGCGCTCAACAGTTATCAGCGGGTTCCCTTGCCGGCAGGAGATCATTCGGAGGCAATGCATGAGATGCGCTATGGGGTGATTCCGGGTCCTGCCGTACTTGAGCCGATCTCGCCGCAGCGGGTCATCGCGGGATCTCTCGGGGTCGCTCTCATGGCGATTATGGGCCTGCTTTTGATGTTCGGTAATGCTCCCGGTGGGATGCTGTATGGCATGGTCTTTCTCAACCGAATCATCATGGCGGTCTTCACCGGTCTGCTCGGGATTGGCTTGCTCGTTTACGCAAACCCCCATGCACGAATCAAGTCGGGGCTCGTGGCCTTGTGCCTAGCTGCCGCTCTAGTT
>CALPMD020000175.1 GCA_943324575.2 Akkermansia muciniphila | reverse complement strand
GGCCAGCGGCCACCGCGACGAGGGTTTTGCCGGTGCCGGCGTGACCGTAACAGGTGACGAGCGAAATTTCGGGATTCAACAGCGCGTCGATCAAGCAGCGTTGGCCGAGATTGAGCGGCTTGAGCGATTGGCCGTCGGGGATTTTGAGGGCTTCGGGTATTTCCAACCGGACAAAGCGGCCATGGGGCGCGAGGCGGGCGGGGATGGTCTGTTTCTCGCCAGTGCCTAACAGCACGTACTCATTCACCGCCACGCCCTGCATGCGATCTTCAGAGACTGCCAGCTCTCCGCTGCTGGCGAAGCGGTGCAGCTCGGTGGGGTCCACCTCGATCCGGCGCACTTCGTAGTTCGAGACTTCGCGGGCGTCGACTTTGTCGTTGAGGTAATCCTGGCACTCGATCCCGACGGCGCGGGCCTTGAGCTGCATGTTGATGTCCTTGGTGACGAGGACGACGGGGGCCTGGTTGTACTGCATCAGTAGTAGACAGGCAGCGAGGATGCGGTGATCAACGCGCTCGCGGTCGGGGAAAATGCGGTGGAAACGGTTGAGCTGCTCCGAGTTGGTGGGGCAGCTGGCGGGATCGTAAATCACCAACCTCACGGTGCCGCCACCTTCCGTCGCGACGCCTTGGGTCACTTTTTCCGAACAGGAAAACATCTCGGTCAGGCGGCGGTGGACGCGGCGGGCATTGGCACCGCGCTCGGTTTGCTCGGACTTGAACTTGTCGAGCTCCGCGAGCACATCGACAGGGATGCAGAGGTGGTTTTCCTTGAACCGTTCCAGCGAGGCCGGGTCGTGCAGCAGCACGTTGGTGTCCAAGACGTAGTTTTTAGCGACTTGGGACGGGGCCTTTAGGCCGAGGTCGGCGGGCTTGGGGGATTGTCCGGCAGCTCGCTTCTTGCGACCGCCGCCTCCTGTTGTTGGGACTTCTTCAAACAGTGCGGACTGAGCTTCCTCGGGGCGATTAACCATCGTGATGCGTGCTTGGGTATAGTTTGACGGGTGAAAAGGTGCGTGGCACTGGCCCGTCGCCAGCAGACGCAGTGCCAAATCGTGGCATCGAATCTTTAATCCATTTAATCAAGATAACTGAACTATCCTCGCGCCCAGCGGGAAGACAATCCACAAATTGGAATTTTTTGAAAGGCGGCAGGGTCCGGGCTTGCGTGGCCGCGCAGTCATGCCAAAGAATGACCTTGGTAAGGCGGGTGAAGTCTGTGGTTTTATTTAATTAGCAAATTTCAATCATGAAGCAACCGATGACTCTCAATGTTCGACTGGATCTTGGCAGCAGCAGGAGCACGGTTTTGCCGAGCCGCCATTGCTTGGCCGGTTGTCGCCCTTCTTTCACCTGTTCGTGGGCTCATTGGCTCAATTGCTTTTTGGTGGTTTTTGGATGGGGGGTTCTAATGCTCCTGCCAAAGGCGGTGGCAGCCCAGCCGAAGTTGATCTCCGCGATTCCAGACACGATTATTCCTGCGAGTGCCGCCGGAGAGCTCCGCATCGACCTCACCAAGCATTTTACGGCCGATGCCGTCGCGAACAACACCGTGCGAGTGACGACATCCTTGGGCGGTTTCAATCTAAAGCTCCGACCTGATCAAGCGCCCAAGAGCGTCGCCAACTTTCTTGCCTACGTGAATGACGGCGCCTACGAAAATATGCTCATCCACCGGTCCGCGAAAAATCTGGATGGCACCCCTTTTGTCATCCAGACCGGCGGATACTACGGCTATGATTCACTGGCTGCGATTTCCAAATGGGCAGCCGTTCCGAATGAATACAGTCTTCTGAACGCTCGCGGGACGGTGGCGATGGCCAAAATGGGCGGGGACCCAAACAGCGCCACCAGCGAGTGGTTTGTCAACGTGGCTGACAACTCCACGGTTCTCAACGCCGACAACAACGGAGGGTTCACGGTCTTTGCCGAAGTGCTCGGGACGGGGATGACCGACGTGGTGGACAAGATCGCCGCGGTTCCGATCATGCCTTTTGGTAGCTTTAATGAGCTTCCACTGGTTGGGGTTACTCAGGGCCAGACCGATCTTCAATACTCGAATCTCGTTACCGTCAACCGGGTCGCCACGCTGCCTTTTTTTGCGATGAGTTCGGATTCTAGCGCTTACTCGACGGAAATCCAAGGATCTGACCTCGTCGTCAGGTTTGAATCCAAAAAAAGTTCACCCACCGCGATCACCGTCCAAGCATCCGATACCAGTGGACTGACCGCCCAAACGTTTTTCCAAGTATGGGACAGCAAAGCGACACAAACGATCACCTTCCCGCCCATACCCAGCCAGCTCTATAGTGCTGCTCCTTTCACCTTTAAGGATTATCCCACTTCAAATTCGGGATTGCAGGTTGCGGTCAATATCGTTTCCGGCCCGACTAGGGTCACCAACGGTCAGCTTTACTTCACCGGCACGGGCACGGTGAAGTTGATCGCCACTCAGCCCGGCTCGGCGGTTTATAGCCCGGCAAATTCAGTCACGGTCAGCTTTCTGGTGAAAACCAGCCAGGCGATCACCTTTACGCAACCCACCGCTTCTCAAGCGTATGTTACAGGCCGTAGCTTCGCCCTGAAGGCCAGCGCACCAGGCGGTCTGGTGTCATTTTCGAGCAGTGACGCGAACGTGATTTCGATTTCGGGGGCTACGGCAACTCTCAAAGGTGCAGGGACAGCTGTCATTACGGCGAGCCAAGTCGGAAGCGACAAATACGCAGCTGCGGCCCCCGTGGCCCGCTCGCTCACCATCACTCGGGGAAGTCAGACCCTCCTTTTTCCCCAGCCGAGCGCTCCCAAGACTTACACGGCGAATGGCACTTTCGCCCTAAGTGCGAGCGCGCCAGGCGGTGCCGTGACCTTTTCGAGCAGCAATCTGGGCGTAATTTCGATCTCGGGCTCTACGGCGACCGTTCAAGGCGCTGGCACCGCCGTCATCACGGCGAGTCAGCAGGGAAGCCAAAACTATGCGGCGGCTAAACCCGTGACCCGCTCGGTGAGGATCCAGAAGGCGAGCCAAGTGATCAGTTTTGCCCAGCCAGTGACTCCTAAACCCTATGTCGCCAATGGCACTTTTTCGTTAAGTGCGACTGCGCCGGGCGGCGCAGTGACCTTTTCGAGCAGCAACAAGAATGTGATTTCCGTCTCCAGTTCGATTGCCACCATTAAAGGAGTGGGAACGGCCGTCATTACGGCGGCGCAGGCAGGAAATCAAAACTACGCGGCCGCGAAAGCCGTGACTCGCTCGATCAAGATCGGTCCCGTACCTTGAGGTGATGTTTTTGCAATAATCTGGGTTTTCAATAACCCATAGCCTGCGCTGGATGAAGAATCTCAAGGAGTCGATTTCAGAACCATGGCGGCCAGTTCGGCTCTTCGCAGCTTGCCCAAGTCGCTGCAAGGGAGTTGCTTGATGGTGATGGCAGGCTGCAATCTCCTGAATCCGGGCGCTTGTTCGGCGTAGAGTGCGAGGGTGGTTTCGATGGCAGCGGGATCGACCGACGCGTCGAAAACAGGCACCAGCGTGTGACCCGCCCGTGCATCTGGGATCGCGATGACGGCAAAACTGCCGTGGCGGAGTTTGCTGTCAGAGAGGGTCAGCAACTCGCGCTCGATGGCTTCGGGGTCGACGAGTTCGCCGAGAACTTTGACCAGGGTATCCGCCCGACCGAGCGGAGTGAGGGCATCGTTTTCCACGATCACGCGGTCTTGGGTGGTGAACCAATCGGAGCTGCCGCGAGGGGTGAATTTGCCGTCAGAAACGTAGCCTGAAAACATCGTGGCGCCGCGGATCTGGAGCAGCCCTTCGGGGGTGGTTTGCACTTTGCAAATCTGCAGCAGTGGAATGGGCGTGGCCTGATAGGGGAGCTTTAACTGCTCGAGCCCTTGGCAGGCGATTTGCGAGGCGGTTTCCGTCAGGCCGTAGCTCGCCAGCACGGGCCAGCCAAGGTCGCGGGCCGCTTGGCCAGTAATGGGGTCCAAATGGCCGCCGCCGACCACAATCGCGACGAGCGATTTGGGTGCAGTTAGATTGGCTTTGACGAGGTCGTAGACCTGCGTCGGCACCAG
>CALPMD020000174.1 GCA_943324575.2 Akkermansia muciniphila | reverse complement strand
ATTTTCTTCCGTTCGGCCAAATCAAGCTCACCTCATGTCACCTCACCACAGCCCGTAGTGACCCGTGGCCATGATGTAGAGACCCATGAGGAAATTCGCCGTGCCGTGCATGATCACGCAGGCACCCAGACTTTTACTCCAGACACAAAGCAGGTAGGTGAGGCTACCATAAATGAAAGCCCCGGCGTAATCGACGGGCGCGTGGGCGGCCATGAACAGCCCCGTGACGATCAGGTAGGAAATCCAGCGGGGCCGGCCAAACGGCTGCTTCCAGTAGTCCCCTTCCCAATCGCAGACAAAGCGCATCAGAAATCCGCGCCAGAATATCTCCTCCACCAAAGCAACCACCACCGCAGCCCGCAAAAAGCGGCAAACCAGCGCCGCCCAGTAGGCGATCGGGTTTTGAAAAAGCCCAGGGTCGAACCCCTCCCGGCGTTCCGCGAAGCCCAGCAGCTTCAACGCGCCCTGCGCAGGCCCCTGCATCCCCCACGCATCGTACAGCGCCGTCGGCAGCAGCCAAAAACCAATCCCCACCGCACCGAACGCGATGCCCACCAGCCCCCACTTCAGCGACCAATTGAACGCAAACCACCGCCAATAGCGGATCAGCACCCCCAGCGTGGCCAGCGTCTGGATCGGATAGACAAACTGCGCCGGATCTTGCCGCCACCACGGTGCGTCCGGGTGTTTCCACTCGATCGCCGCGCCGATGATCTGCAACAGGATCATGAACCCCATGAAAACCACAAACGGCGCCACGTGCGCCCGCGTGAGCTGCTCTGGGTCCTGGCTCGTCTGCGGCGATTTCATGGCCGTTCAGAGTCGGCCGACGAAGCGCTCGATCCGGTCCGTAGCGGTGCGGATGTCGTCAAACGCCGTCGCATAGCAGCAGCGCAGGAATCCCTCGCCCGATGCCCCGAAAGCGCTGCCCGGCACACAGGCGACGTTTTCTTCTTCCAGCAGACGCATCGCAAACTCCTTGCTGCTCAGCCCCGTGCTACGGATGTCCGGGAACACGTAAAACGCGCCGCCCGGCGTGTGGCAGTCCAGGCCGATCTCGTTGAGCCGCTTCACCAAGAAATCCCGGCGCTGATGGTAGCTGTTGCGCATCGCGATCATCGCAGGCTGGCCGTTTTCCAGCGCCTCGATCGCCGCGTTCTGGCTCATGATCGGCGCACACAGCATCGCGTACTGGTGAATCTTCATCATCGCTTCGATGATCGGCTGCGGCGCACAGGCGTAGCCGAGGCGGAAACCCGTCCTCGCAAATGCCTTCGAGAAACCATGCGACAAAATCGTCCGCTCCTTCATCCCCGGCAGCGAGGCGATCGAAAGGTGCGGCTCCTCTTCGTCATAGCGCAGTTCGCTGTAAATCTCGTCGGTCATCACGATCAAGTCGTGCTCGATCGCGAGCTTGGCGATGCCTTCCAGATCCGCGCGCGAAGCGCAGGCCCCCGTCGGATTCGTCGGGAAGTTGATGAAAATGATCCGTGTCCGCGGCGTGATGGCGGCGGCGACCTTATCCGGCTTCAGCGAAAACTCGTCTTCCTTGGTCGTGACCACCCCCACCGGCACCCCGTGCGCCATCACGATGCTCGGGCTGTACGAAACGTAGCACGGCTCGTGGTAAATCACCTCGTCGCCCGGATTGAGCAAGGCGCGCAGGGCGATGTCGATCGCCTCGGAAACCCCCACCGTCACCAGCACTTCCGTCGGCGCATCGTAGGCGACGTGGAAAAAATCCTCCACGTAGCGGGAGATCGACTTGCGCAGCGACAGCAGCCCGAGGTTGGACGTGTACGTCGTCTGGCCCTTTTCCAGCGAATAAATCGCCGCCTCGCGGATGTGCCACGGCGTCACAAAGTCCGGTTCACCCACGCCGAGCGAGATCACGTCGTCGCGGCCTTGCACCAGCTCGAAGAAGTCGCGAATCCCCGAACGCGGGATCGAGGCAATGTTAGTGGCGATTTTCGCTTGATAGTCCATGAGAGTGTCCGCCCGGTGGCGAACGGGAATCTCAGCGGGACACGCCGCCCGCGTCAATCCTAGGCCGCTTTTCTTTCGCAGGTTCCCCCTGCCACCCACTTCGCGACTCATCCTCCCTCAAATCAAAAGGCCGCCGGCCCCTTGCGGAACCGACGACCCTTCTTACGGTGCAGTGCAACACTGCGTCATCTGGTGCTTGCTGGCTTTACAGATTACGCAGCGGTTGCCGTCACGGCTGGCTTCGGACTTTTATTCGTCTTTCCACTCTTCCGATTCTGCATCCTCACGTACCCGAGGTTCGCGTAGAGCGGGCTGTCATCGCCGAATCCTGCGGTTCCCCTTACGGAGTTCACCACCATCTTCAGCAATTCCAGCGCAGCCAAATCGGCATCAGCCCTTTCGGACTTCTTCCGCTTCAACTCCAACTCCAGTGCCGCGATCTCGTCTCGCAAGTCCAAAGGCTGGCTCATCGCCGCCTCAAACTGGCTCAACGTCATCCCGGCAAACGATGCCTCTGCCGCAGCATCGCGCCATGCGGTGCGATACAGCTCAATCTTATCTTTAACGGACATTATTGTGTGTGACATTTGGTTGTCTTTCTTGGATTTAGTTGTTTCTCGATAGGGCACTTGGACATCGACCTCTAGACCAGCGCTTCTACCCGGCCGCACGTTTTGTACGACGAAGAAACACTAACACAAAATATCAACAAAAGTAAAACATTCCCCCTGTGAACAACCTGTGAATCACCAAGAACAACTCCGTAAGTAGCTCAAGACAAGATGATTAAAAACCTGAAAAGTCCCTAGATTTTGTTTCATTTCTCCTCCAAGTGTGCGCTTCGAGGCTCTCAAAGCCTGCAATTCCTCCCTCCCATGCGTCATGGAGTTCAAGCTTCAGCTTGCATCCCGATCGTGTGAGCCACTCATCAGCTGCACCTAAAAATTGCGGCTCTTCACCCGCTCCATCCACCTGCCGGTGCACGCGGCAAGTCTCATTCGAGGCGCTTCACCACTCCGGTGGAAATCAACGTCCTCATTTGACTGATGGCGACGCCATTGAGATCGATCAACCGTTCCGACGGCTCCAATTTTTGCCGGATTAAAAATGAATTCAGGCTTTCCAAATTACTCAATACGACCAACTGCTCCAACGAGGCAAGGTCGCGGTCTAGACCCCCTCGACCTTCGAGAGTTCGCGTTCGGTGTTCAACGTTCCCAACCCTCGCAGCGTTTCCAAAATCTCCGCCACCTGCTGGCTGCGCTTGGCCGACTTCTTGCCAAAGCTGGCGGCGATCGCTTCCGCGTCCGCGCTATTGCCGACAACATTCATGCTCCGCAGAATCCTTGCGCAGCGCATGGATCAGAACGTTGGCATCAGGGAGGAACAGGGCCATTAGGCTTGGGAAGCACTCAGGCCCATTTTAGCAAAATCCAGCGCTTCCTGCGCGTCGTCAGCCACCTGACAAATTTCGTCCCAAGTCCGGGGATCGGCTTTCTCGCCCGCGTAGGTCCGGAACCCATGCGGAGCGCCGCTCTGCGACACCCCACTCTCCAAACGCGAACGCAGGCATTCTTCGAGAAAACGAGTCAAACTCACCCCTGCCCGCGCCGCTTCGGCCTTGGCCTCGCGGTAAAGGTTCTCGTCGATCCGAAGCGTAGTTTGCATAAAAACAAAATAGCCATCTCAGGCTTCATGTCAAGTTGGGAGGCTTCCTCTAATACGAGGCGTTTCACGGCCTGCACGCTACCAATTGAGCGGGTAACTTGTGTCTGCTAACCGACTGTGAAGATGAACCCGCGCATCCCGAAGATGGATCTTACCCTTCCGAAGATGGATCTTCCTCTTCCGAAGATGGATCTTCCCTTTCCGAAGATGGATCTTCCCCTTCCGAAGATAGACCTTCCCAATCCGAAGATGGATCTTCCCCTTCCGAAGATGGACCTTCCCCTTCCGAAGATGGATCTTCCCATTCCGAAGATGGACCTTCCCCTTCCGAAGATGGACCTTCCCCTTCCGAAGATGGATCTTCCCAGTCCGAAGATCGATCTTCGCAGTCCATAGATGCCGCGCAGTTCGCCGCTTGTGACACGCCCGACACGTT
>CALPMD020000173.1 GCA_943324575.2 Akkermansia muciniphila | reverse complement strand
TTCGGCGCGGCGGCCGTCTGCGGCGCCACCGTGCCGTCCGGCGATTTGGAATGGAAAATCAAATAACACAGGAGCCCGCCCAAAATCAAAACAAGCAACCCGAGCCCCCACAGTAATCGCATCAAGGGACTCAGCGGCGGCTGGCTCTTCGCCCCGAAATTCGCTTCGACAGTGTCTTTGCCGCTGCTTCGCTGGCCGCTCTTGTCGCCCAAGCGGTGGGCCCGATACTTGATCTCCATGATGTGGTTGTTTCGTAGAATCCGGCTCCGTGCCAAGAGCGGCACTGCCGCCCTCCTTCGCCTCAACTGTCAAGCCACCCATGATGAAGTCAAATATGCGTATGCGACAGAAGTGTAACAGGTCGGAAATCAGTGGGCGGTTCAAAGTGCCGGCCGCGGCGTACCCCCGTGGTAAATCCACAACCCAAAGAGCTCCCCCACGCAGCCACGCCGACTCAAGTCGGCGCTCCATTCAGGCACCCCCCTCTTTCTGCAAGCCAACTCACTCCGCTGGGAAGCCGATCCTTCGGTCAACCGAGGTCGACGGCACGTCGACCCTCCTTAAGCGGACGGCGGGATGGAGGCGGGGATTTGTGAATTTGCGGGTGCGTCTGGCCGCGATCTAGCTAAGCATGGTGCATGCGTCCGCTGTTTGAAGAACTCGATTTCCGTCCCACGCCGCTGGGCGACCTGATATTGCGCCGCCGCCGGATGGCGATGCTGGACGATCTGATCGTTTATGAGGTGTTGCTGGGCGACGCGTTTTTGATGTCGAGTTTGTTTCACGACGTGGAGGAGGCGCTGGCGGATCTGGGACTGGCAGCCACCGAGGGCGAGAAACTGGACGTGGTCGTTGGCGGCCTAGGTCTGGGCTACACGGCGGTGGCGGCGCTGCGCGATCCGCGGGTGGCGGAGTTGTTAGTCGTCGATACGCTGGCCCCGGTGATCGAGTGGCACGAACAAGGCATGGTGCCACTGGGGCCGACGCTGACGAGTGATCCGCGCTGTCGGTTTGTCCTCGGCGATTTCTTCGCCTTGGCGGCTGCGCCGGAGTTGGGCTTCGACCCCGCGCAGCCGGGTCGGCGATTTCACGCGGTGTTGTTGGACATCGACCACTCGCCACGCAATCTGCTGCACGAGCGAAATGGAGCATTTTACAGTGCGGAAGGTCTGCGCCGCCTCGCCGCGCAGTTGCTGCCTAACGGAATCTTTGCGCTGTGGTCGGACGATGCGCCGGACGAGACGTTTCTCGCCCACCTCGCGGAAGTTTTTGATTCGCCGCAGGCACAGGTCGTGAAGTTTCCCAATCCGTTGTTAGACCGCGATTCGGAGAGCACCGTGTATGTGGCGCGCAAGCGGGCGCAGGATTGAAGTCTAAAAGTGCTGTGTTGCGGATTGGGCTCTGGACGTGGGTGGATCGGGCGCATACATCTCGGTCATGACCGTTCGCACCCGTTTTGCTCCTTCGCCCACCGGCTACCTGCACGTCGGCGGGGCTCGCACGGCTTTGTTCAACTGGCTGTTCGCCCGCAAACATGGTGGCGTTTTTGTACTGCGGGTGGAGGACACCGACGAGGCACGGAACACGGAAGAGGCGCGGCAGGCGATCTTTGACGGGATGACGTGGTTGGGTCTGGATTGGGACGAGGGCCCCGAGAAGGGCGGCGCATTCGGCCCCTACTATCAGAGCCAGCGCACGGCGATTTATGACACATGGTTTGAAAAACTGGTGAGCGCAGGACGCGTTTACGAAGATGGCGGCGCATGGCGATTCCGCTTTGAGCGCAAGCCGGTGACGATGCACGACTTGGTTTGCGGCGAGGTGACCATCGATTATCGCGACGAGTCGAACACGCCCGACATGGTGGTGAAGCGCTCGGACGGTTCCTACGTGTTCCACTTTGTGAACGTGGTCGACGACTTGGAAATGGAGATCACCCACGTGATCCGCGGCGAGGACCACTTGATGAATACGCCGAAGCATCTGCAACTGATCGAGGCCCTCGGCGGCAAGGCACCACAATATGCCCACATTCCGCTGATCCTAAATGCGGATGGTTCGAAGATGTCGAAGCGCGACGCGGGGGCGGCGGTGGGCGACTACCCGCGGCAGGGATTTCTGCCAGCGGCGGTGGTGAACTTCATCGCGCTGCTGGGTTGGAATCCGAAAACGGAGCAGGAGATTTTCACGCTCGCCGAGCTGGTGGAGCGCTTCTCGTTAGAAAACGTGAACCGATCCCCGGGCCGCTTCGATCTGGAAAAGTGCAAGTGGGTCAACCAGCAGCATTTGTTAGGCGTGAGCGTGGCGGACTTTGCCGTCGCCGCGCGGCCGTTTGTGGCAGCGGCGGGTCTGCCGATTCCAGAGAACTACGTGGCGGTGATCGCCGCGGTGAAGGACAAGGTCCGCTTGTTCAGCGACGTGCCGGCGGCGGTGGATTTCCTGCTGAAGGATGATTTTCCCTTCGACGAGGAAGCGGTCGCCAAGGTGCGCGGCAATGCCACAGCGGGCGGGCTGCTGGGTGCGTTGGCCACGGCTTTCGAAGCAATCCCGGACTGGTCGGCGGACGCGGCAAAAGCGGCGCTGAACGAAACGGCCCAAGCCGCGGGCGCGAAGCCGGGGCAGTTGATGTTTCCGCTGCGGGTCGCTCTATCCGGACGTGGCCACGGGCCGGACATCGGCGACATGCTCACACTGTTAGGGCGCGATCGCTGTGTGGCACGCGTCCGTCACTTCGCAGAAAAACTCAGCTAATTTGATGCGATGAAGCAGGTTTACACGATGGATGATCTCGTCTCGCGGGACGTGCTTGATGCGGGTGCTACCATGCCTGCGCGGCTGGCAGTGATCGGTCACCCGATCGCGCATTCGGCCTCGCCGCCGATGCACCAAGCAGCGCTGGATGCCGCGGGGATCGAGGCGCGGTACATCCGGATCGACGTCGGGCCGGGACAGGTGGGCGAGGCGTTTGCGCGGATGCGGGCACTGGGCTTCATCGGCTGCAACGTGACAGTGCCGCACAAGTTGGACGCGATGGCCGCCTGTGATGAAGTGCACCCCGACGCACAGGCGATGGGCGCGGTGAATACCATTCGTTTTGATGAAGATGCCACCCGCGGCTTCAACACCGACGGCCCCGGATTTGCCCACGCGATTGAGGATGATTTCAACGTGCCATTGGCCTCACTGAATGTCGTGATCGTCGGCGCAGGTGGCGGAGCGGGGCAAGCGGTCGCAACTCAGGCCTGTCTAACAGGCGTCAAGAAACTGGTGGTGGTGAATCGCACGGTAGAGAAACTCGGGCCGCTCGTCGCACGCCTGCGCTTGCTAGGCCCGCAGACGGAAATCGTCGCCCTGTCCTTCGATGATCCCGCACTCGCAGAACAGTGCTTGGACTGTGATTTGATCGTCAACACCTCGTCGGTCGGGCTGAAAAGCGGTGATCCATCGATCCTGCCAGCGGCCTGTTTGAAGAAAGGCCACCTGGTTTACGACACGATCTATCAGCCGCCAGTAACGCCCCTGTTAGCCTTGGCCGGTGATCTTGGCTGCCGTACGGCGAATGGCATTTCGATGCTCTTGAACCAAGGCGCTCTGGCATTTCAGCGGTGGTTTCCAGAAACCGCGCCCTTGCCCGTGATGCGGGCGGCGCTGCGCACGCCCCACTAGCCGCGCGACTCTCAGTTATCGAGTCTCGGTGCGGCGACTTCAAAGCCTGGCGCATCGACCGAATACCAGTGACAGGCGACAACGTCGATGAGCTCGAAACGACGCCCATCGGCATCATCGATTCGGCGCAATTTGACACGGACCGGGATGATGCCCTCGGGGTAAATCGTCTTAAGATCGACGTCGAAGGCGAGCTTGCCCTCCTTCGCGCGTTGGAATGCGGCGGTTAGGAGTCGGCCGCTTTTGCTGTTGCGGGGCACCAGAAACTCGGGCGATTTCAACGACAACTCACCCGGCTTGCCGAGTTGGGGGGCATTAAAAACCAAGCTAATCGTATCGGCACCTTGGCGCTCTTCGGCCAGACGCTCGCGGGCGAGCAGACGGAATTCTCCCTCGCTCTGTCCGCCACCCGCCAGGAACATCGGCC
>CALPMD020000172.1 GCA_943324575.2 Akkermansia muciniphila | reverse complement strand
CATGATCGGTCTTGCCTTGCTAGTGCCCGCTTGGCCCGTTTGGGGGTTGCTTCCCGCGATGGGTTTGATGACCACTCTGGGCTATCTGGGATTTACCGTCAGTCGGGCGCTCCACAGTCTGGCCGATTCATCGCATCGCGCCACCGTGCTATCGGTCAAAGGGATGGCGTTCAACCTCGGCTTCGGGTTGTTCAGTTTAGGGTTCTCGCGCTTGCTGGCGAGCTTCCCGGCTTCGTCGGGGGATGCGGCGCTGCACAGCGCCCTGCGGTGGCAGGTGCCCGCCTATGCGCTGGGTGTGGTGCTGCTTTTCGCGTGGGCTCTTCGCCTCAAGAAGCGGGCGGCCTGAAACCATCACACCGCGGCCTCGCCGGGACCTTCCGCCTCGTCGTCCTGGGTGAACGGCAGTTCCTCCAGACTACGGCAGTAGGCTTTCTCGTCGAACGCGCGGCTATTTCGAAGGACTTGGTCCATCTCTTCGCCCAAACAGAGGGCGATTTGGGACTTGGCCTCATCCGCCTCAAGCCCGAGCTTGAGCAAGCGGGCAAAGGCCTTGGTTACATAGGGCGTCTGCGGGGATCTGAGCTGCTGTTCGACAGCGGCGATGAGGTCGGGTAAAAGGTCGTCGTTCATGGGGATGGTTCTAGAAATCCGTGGTTCGTGAAAAAGATGCGGAGACTTCCGGCCGAACTCAATGACCAATCCTCACTTGGCGGTGGATCTGGAAGCGTCTTGCGTTTTGTCGTGCATTGAGTAGTTTTCAGTCATGCACACCTCGACGCTCACGATTCGTTTGCCGCAAGAACAGCGCGATGCTTTGAAAGAAACTGCAAAGCGGCTTCAAAAGTCCGAATCCGATTTCATTCGCGAACTATTGGCGCGTGAATTCGAGCAGGTTTCTTTTGCTGAACGAGCGAGTGAGTTTATGGGCTGCATTGAATCAAGTCCGTCGGCATCTAACGAAAAGGACTCGTTTCGTGAGGCGATCCAACGCAACAACTGGCGGGCGAAATGAAGCCGCTGGTTTATGTCGTAGATACGGGTCCCCTGGTTGCATTGTTCAATCGTAAGGACCCAGCACACGGTATGGTCCGGTCTGGATGGGGACCTTTGTTCGGGAAATTCGTGACCACCGGCGCGGTCATCACGGAATCTTTTCATATGTTGCAACCGCTTGCGGGTGGTGCTGAGGCATTGACTGGATTTCTGCGAAAGGGCTTGGTCGCGATCGATGAAACGTTTGCCCAAAATCGACTCGACGCAGCGGTCGCGTTGATGGCCCGGTATAGCGATACTCCGATGGACTTTGCCGATGCTACGCTTGTTCTTCTTGCCGAACGACTCGGTACCCCGAATGTCCTCACTTTGGATGAGCGAGGATTCCGGACCTTCCGTTTCTCTGGAAAACGTCACTTTCGGTTGGTCCTGCAAGACCCGTTGCGCGATTCCTCTTAAGCTCGGAGACTCAAGTCTTCTACCAGATCCACCCACGGTTTGTATTCGGGCGGGATCGGGGCTTCGAAATGAAGTCGCTCGCCAGTGACGGGGTGGTCGAAGGTGATGCGCCAGGCGTGGAGCATGAGGCGGCCGGTTTGTTCGGAGGTTTTACTGGGCTTGCCGTAGATCGGGTCGCCGACGAGGGGCGCGCCCTTGTGATGGAGATGGACCCGGATCTGGTGGGTGCGGCCGGTGTGGAGGTGGCAGAGGACCAAGGCGGTGAGACTGGCGGCATCGGTGGCCAGGACTTGGTAGTCGGTGATCGCCGTTTTGCCGCCGGGTGGATTGACCACGGCCATCTTTTGGCGGTTCACCGGATGGCGGCCGATGTGGGTGAAGATCGTGTCTTTATCGGGCTTGGGGATGCCTTGGCTAACCGCTAGATAGATTTTTTCCATCGTCCGTCCGGCGAATTGACCGACGAGCGATTGGTGGGCGACATCGGACTTGGCGACGATGATGCAGCCGGAGGTGTCCTTGTCCAAGCGGTGGACGATGCCGGGGCGCTCGACACCGCCAATGCCCGAAAGTTTGCCGCGGCAGTGATGGAGCATCGCGTTGACCAGCGTGCCATCGGGGTTGCCCGGCGCGGGGTGGACGACCATGCCAGGGGCTTTGTTGATCACCACGAGATCGTCGTCTTCAAACAGAATCTCTAGCGGGATGTCCTGCGGCTCGGCATCGAGCGGGACGGCTTCTGGCAGGACGATGGTGATGAGGTCGCCGAGTTTGACGGCATCGCGGGGCTTGGCGGGGTGGCCGTTGATTTGGATGTATTGTTCGCGGATCAGCGTCTGGATGCGCGAGCGGGAAAGATCCGCGAGGCGGGCGGCGAGAAAAGCGTCAATGCGCTCGCCCGAACTGGTATCGACTTGGATTTCCACGTGGGTATTCTCTGTGGGGTGGAAATAGGCTGCAAGTTCTAGTTTGCATCCTAGGCCCGGAAGAATGCGACTTCTTCGGCGCTCAGATGGCGGAACGTCCCTGACGGCAGCGTCTCGTCGAGCCGCAGCGGCCCGATGCTTTCGCGGTGCAGGCTCAGCACTTGGTTGCCGACGGCGTGAAACATCCGCTTCACTTGATGGTAGCGGCCCTCGTGGATCGTGAGTAGCGCTTCCTGTGGGCCGAGGATTTCCAGCACCGCGGGCCGTGTTGTTAGATCTTCGTAGGCGAAGTAAATCCCCTCGGCGAAGATGGCCGCCGTTTCGGGTGAAATCACCTCGCGTGTCGTCACCCGATAGACTTTGGATATCTCTTCGACGGGCTCGGTCACTTGCCGAGACCAGCGGCCGTCATTGGTTAGAAGCAGCAGCCCCGTGCTGGCTCGATCCAGCCGTCCCGCCAGGTGCAACTCGTCGCGCAATGGGTGGTCGATCAGCTCCATCACCGTCGGGTGCTGGGGATCGATCGTGGCGCTCAGGTAGCCCGCCGGTTTATGCAGCATCAGATAGACAGCAGGGGTGTCCTGCAGGATCGCGCCGTCGAACTCGACGCGGGTGAAACGATTGATCCGACGCAGGCCGCTGAGTTCAATCGTCCCGTCGACCATCACCCGACCGTCTGCTAACAGACGCGCAACTTCCTTGCACGGATGAGTCCCGAGACGGGTGAGAAAACGGTCGAGGCGCATGGAGAACCGGCCTCAGCCGGCAGGTTGCAATCTCTCTAGTTGGAGCCAGTTACCCGCTCTAGCCTTCCTTACCGCAGCATTGCTTGAACTTCTTGCCGGAGCCACAGGGGCAGGGAGCGTTGCGGCCGGTCGTCTCGATCGAGAAGCTCGGCTTGCGCCTGGGTAGGTTCAGTTTGAGCTTGCTGCCTTCCGTGGAGGGCTCCTCGTTGACGAGGAGGTGAGCGGAGCTGCCGGAGGTGGCAACGTTGTCGCGCGTCAGTGCGTCCTCGCCACCGTGAAGTTGCTGCGGCGCGCTGTGAAGCTGTTGAAGGAAGGCCTCGAGATTCGCCGCCGAGCGGAAGAGGTTTTGCAGCGCCTCTTGCTTGATGGAATCCATCAAGGTTACAAAGAGGTTGTACGCTTCGTTCTTGTACTCGACGAGTGGGTCCTTCTGGCCCTGGGCGCGCAGACCGACGCCTTCGCGGAGGGCGTCCATATTGTAGAGGTGTGCCTGCCATTGCTTATCGATGGCGACGAGCACCATCCGGCGCTCTTCCTGGTCGAGCACTTCCATCGGCAGATCGCCGACGCGGAGGCCGTAGACCTGCTTGACCTTGTCGACGAGCATCGCGGAAATCGCCTCTTCGTTTTGGCTACCGAGGAAATCGTCGGGCGTCACGCTTACAGGAAGCGTGGTGTTGACCCATTGCATCAGTTCGTTGTAGTCCGGCTCTCTCTGATCGCGGTCGGCGAGATACTGGTGAACTTTACCGGGAATGGTTTCGTCGATGATCTCATCGACGAGATCGCGCGGGACTTCGGTGGTGAGCACTTCGTTGCGATAGCCGTAGACAACCTCGCGCTGCATGTTCATCACGTCGTCGAAATCGAGCACCCGCTTGCGGCCGGTGTAGTCGCGTTGTTCGACGCGCTTTTGCGCGGTCTCGACCGAGCGGTTGAGCCACGAGTGCTCCAGCGCCTCGCCTTCCTTCAT
>CALPMD020000171.1 GCA_943324575.2 Akkermansia muciniphila | reverse complement strand
GGTTCGCACCCGTCAGCGCGTTGAAAAGAGTCGTCTTGCCCGCGTTGGGGTTACCGATCAGTGCGATGGTCGAGGGCGCTTCAGCGGAGAGAGTCATGGGAAATGCGCCAACGCGTTCAAATCACCGGCGAGACCAGAACCTGCTCCGCCAGCTCGCGGCTAATCGCCATGCGCGTGCCGCAGATCGAGCAAATTAAATTACGCCCCCCAGCGATCTTGCGAACCTGCAATTGCTCGCAAAAACCGAGGTCGCGCAGTCGGTCACAGCCTGGGCCATTCAACAGCCGGATCTGAACATCGCATCCGACCTTGGCTTGATTTAAGGTCATGGCGCTGTCGATTTCTAAATCGGCTGCATAGGCTGGTATCATCCGAAGGGAAAGATCGGCAGATGAGAATGGTTTGCAACTAGAAAAATCCACGAACTTCGCCTGCCGAATGAAGTGCAGCGTCATTCGGGGGGGCTTAGACGGGCCGGATCGCCGGGCGTTCGGGCTCGGGGATGGTTTTCGAGAGTTGTTGAATACTATCCCCGAGAATTTCCCATGACTGATAGAGATCGGGCAGGGGAGCATTGAGACTGATTTTCCCGTCACGTTGGAGTCGGCGAAGCACCACGCGTAGGATAGCAAACGCCATTCCACCGAGTTCTCCGTCGTTGCGGTTGCGGTGGATGCGTTTGACCAAGTCAGTCTGCGCGATGCGATGGAGCTTTCCATGCTGGGCGATGTCGATGAGGTGGGCCATCTCCACCCCGTAGCCAATGGGAAAGGCCAGCGATTCAAGCACGTGGCGGCGCGAAGCGTATTCGCCGGAGAGAGGTTGCAGAATGCTCTGGAGTTCTGGATAAAAGAGTGAAATGAGCGGGCGGATCAAAATCTCGGAAACGCGCCCACCTCCGGTCGAATGGGACTCGTCACCATAGGCCAGCGGCCTCTCGTAGAAGGCTTTAACGTAGTCAATATCGGGGTTGGTCAGCAGTGGACCGACAAGTCCGGTGACAAAGCCGGGGTGGAAGTTGGAAATGTCGCCATCGACGTAACAGATGATGTCACCTGTGGTGACGTGCAGAGCCTTCCAGAGATTCTCACCTTTACCGGCGTGGCCTTCCAATTCGGGCAGCACATCGCGGGACTGATAAACGCTGGCCCCTGCGGCTTCGGCGATGCTGCGAGTTGAATCCGTCGAGTCAGAATCCATGACCAGAATCTCATCAACGAGCCCCGCACAGACTAGATCCTCGTGAATGATCGATACGATCCGACCGATGGTCTCTTCCTCATTGAGCGTTGGTATGCAGACCGAAACTCGCTGCGATCCCTTCTGGGAAGCCAATGCGCCCACATCGGCAAACTGCCTATGGTGAAAACGCGCCGTGCTCACTTGCAGTCGATCCATCGCTTAGAGCATGTCTCGTGTGATGCGGTATTTCGCCGCACAGCGAGGACATTGGATATTGATGAAGTCTGCGCCTTCGAATAACTGGTCCGGGCGTTCTTTCCAGCCGCCGAGGATCGGCAAGATCTTGTCGATCGAGCAGCCACAGTGGAAGCGGAAGCGGCGGGTTTCGAGCTGGGTGGTCTCTTCGATTTGGAGGATTTTTTCCACCGCCTCGGCATCCAGCGATTCCAGCCATTCCAAGTCGCAATCTGGTTGGGCGGCGACGAGGGCGAAGTTTTCATCCTCGAGGCGGAATGCCCGCGCCGGCCGTTGTTCGGATTGCTCGTAATACTGGGAGACCCAAACGATGGGATCTTTGCCGTCGATTTCCAAGGTTGAGAGTCGCGGCTTGGGGTTTTCGACAGTGGTCGTCTGGGCGTAGAAAAAGTTCCGGTCGGGCTCGCGCACGTCTTCGGTGAAGATCCGGCCAGTGATCGCTTCGTCAAAGGAGCCGCCTGTCACAAACAGATTGATCCGCGGCGCACGCAGGTTCGCCGTCCAGGCGATGGTTTCCGCCCACGGCCGTGCCACGAGGTGGAGCGCCAACATCGCCAGCGCGTCCTTCAACATTTGGTCCAACTCGGCCGGTGGGCGGATGCCGTGCTCCATCAGGTGGAGGTAATAGTCGGTGTAAATCGGCGTGAATTGGCCCCGCAGCAGCAACGCATTGCGATGCCGGACGAAGATCGATTCGATGATTGTGAAGTCTTCAGGAGTTTCCATGGCGCGGTCGAGAGCGTAGGGTGAAAATGAAGAATGCGGACTGAGGGTCCGCATTCCTGATTGGGATTTAAGCTCCGGGCAGCTCGATGAATCCCTCGAGTTTGCGAATCCGCGTCGGGTGACGCATCTTGCGGAGGGCCTTGGCTTCGATCTGGCGGATCCGTTCGCGGGTGACTTGGAACTGGCGGCCAACTTCTTCAAGCGTGCGGCTGTAGCCGTCCTTGAGGCCGAAGCGTTGTTCGAGGACCTCGCGCTCACGTTCGGTCAGAGTGTCGAGCACGTCCTTGATCTTGTCTTTGAGCATCGAGAAACCGGCCTCTTCCATCGGATTGTCGGCAGCCTTGTCTTCGATGAAGTCGCCGAAAGAGGTATCGTCCGAATCGCCGACGGGCGCTTGCAACGAAATCGGTTGCTGGGCCATCTTGAGCACGGCGCGGACCCGCTCGACCGGCAAGTGGATTTCCTCGGCGATTTCTTCCGGAGAAGGTTCGCGGCCGTATTCTTGGACCAACTGCTTTTGCACGCGCATCAGTTTGTTGATCGTTTCGATCATGTGGACCGGAATCCGGATCGTCCGTGCTTGGTCGGCGATCGAGCGGGTGATCGCTTGGCGAATCCACCATGTCGCGTAGGTCGAGAACTTATATCCGCGGCGGTATTCGAATTTTTCGACCGCCTTCATCAGGCCCATGTTGCCTTCTTGGATCAGGTCGAGGAACGAGAGGCCGCGGTTGGTGTACTTCTTGGCGATGGAAATCACGAGGCGAAGGTTAGCCTCGACCATTTCGGTCTTTGCCTTCAGCGCCTCTTTCAGCCAATGGCGAAGGAGTTTGTTGGCAGCCTCGAAGCTTTCCTGGGTGTGCCAGGTGCTCTGTTGGAGTTCACGCAGCTTGGTGATGAATTCCTTGTCCTCGGGGTTCGTCTGCAGCTTGCGGCCATACTTCCAGAACTTCTGCGTGCATTCGTTCACCGGTTCACAGAAGTCTTCCACGACCTTTTGCTTGTAGTAAAAGCGCGTGTAAACACGGTTGAGCGTCTGGAGGTTCTTTTGGAATTCTTCCTCCAGCTTCTTCTTGCTGCGGGCACTCTTCGAAGAAATCTGGCGGAAAAGATCTTCGTTCTCGCTGTGAAGCTGTTTGAGTTGATCGCAAAGCTTTGGTAGGCCTTTCATGTAGCGCTCACGCGATTCAATCTTCTTGTCGAGGATCACGCGGTCAAAGCGCTCCTTGCCCTTGATCAGCTTGTCCGCCAGTTCGAGGTAGGACTCAGTCACGAAGCCAAACAGATGCAGGTGGCGGGCAACCTCGATTTCGGCATCCTCGATGCGCTTGGAAATTTCAACTTCCTGCTCGCGAGTTAGCAGTGGCACTTGGCCCATCTGCTTGAGGTACATCCGGACTGGATCGTCGAGGATGTCGAGCTTTTGGTCCGTCTTGATTTCCTCTTCGTCACCGTCTCCTTCATCACGCTTCTTATCCTTGTAGCGGTCAACCTCCGAGGCGTCGATGATATCGAACTCCATATTGCGCAGACGCTCCATGATCGCCTCGACATCATCCGGGTCGACGAGATCGTTGGGCAGAATCTCGTTGATGTCGTCGTAGGTTAGGTAGTCTTGCTCCTTCGCCAGTTTGATGAGCTCGCGAATCTTCTCCTGAATCTCAGGGGTATCGATGCGGCGCTTATTGGTGTCGGCAGGCTTGGCTCCTTTGGTAGCTTTGGTGGCTGCTAGGGTTTCGGTCAGGACCGCAGTCTCCTTCTTTATTTTGTTTGAATCGGTTTTTCCGATCGGCTTGGCCGGAGCTTTGACGGCTGGCTTGGCCGGAGCTTTGACGGCTGGCTTGGCCGGAGCTTTGGCGGCTGGCTTGGCCGGAGCTTTGGCGGCTGGCTTGGCCGGAGCTTTGGCGGCTGGCTTGGCCGGAGCTTTGGCGGCTGGCTTGGCCGGAGCTT
>CALPMD020000170.1 GCA_943324575.2 Akkermansia muciniphila | reverse complement strand
GGCGAACTCGACACGTCCCTCCTTACCCAGCCGCAGCTGTGGTACGAAAAGTCCGAGATGGAACCCGTCTACAAGGGTTATATTGAGCGAGTCACTTTCTACAACCGCTACCCAAAAATTCCTCGTGGACTCTATCTGAATGTTAGCAAGCCGCCCTTGAACGATCTTAACGTCCGCATCGGCATCCAGCACGCGATGAACTGGCAAAAAGTCATCGATGTCATGTTCCGAGGGGATTACCAGCGACTCAATTCCTTCAACGAGGGTTACGTCACGTTCAGTGATCCATCCATCGTCGCACGGCCCTTTTCCATTCCTGCCGCCCGCGCCGCTTTCAATCACGCAGGGTTTACCCAAGAAGGAACCGATGGAATTCTCGCGAAAACCGATGGGACGCGACTTTCGGTGTCCGCCACCTACCCCGCCATGCCACAGATCGACCGAATCTTCGCGATTCTGCGTGAAGAGGCAAAAGCCTGTGGCTTTGAGCTGAGGCTCGACGGACTTGAGCCGACCGTCTTCTACAAAAAAATGATGCAGAAACAGCACGAAATGGTGTTCAGCAGCTGGCTGATTGGCCCGCCTCTTCCCGATTTCCATCAATTTCTGCACTCCTCAAATGCCATTGACGAAAATGGCAATCTGAAACCCCAAACCAACAATACCTTCGCCTGGCACCGGGCCGATACCGACATGCTCAGCGAAAAGGTCCGCACGGCGCGGACGGCGGAAGAGCTCAAGGACGCTGCATGGAAACTTCAAAGGATCATGCACGACGAAGCGATTTTTGTCCCTGGATATTCAGTGGACTTCATCCGTATCGGGTCCTGGCGCTGGGTGAAGTGGCCGAACTGTGCAAACACCCACTTCAGCCCCCCCATCGTCTTTGATCCCCATGAGGTTTTCGTGTTCTGGATCGACGACCAGGTAAAAGCCGAAACTCAGGCGGCCCGTCGCTTCGGGAAATCCTTTCCAGAATCGACTCGCACCATCGAAGACTATCGAGTGATGAAAACCCAGTCGATGCAGCCAACCCTGAAAGAGGCCGACCCGCCATGACTCCCGAAACGGAACCTATCCTCAAAGTCGACAAGCTCATCACGTCCTTCGAAACGGATCGGGGCTTGCTTCGCGCCGTCGATCAAGTGTCATTCACCGTGCCCGCCGGAAAAACCGTTGGCATTGTTGGCGAGTCGGGCTGCGGTAAAAGCGTGACGGCCATGTCGATCGTCCGCCTGCTCCCGCAGCCTGCGGGGAAAATCCTCGGGGGTCACATTCACTTCAAGGGGCTAGACTTAGTCCAGGCCAGCGACGCCGAGATTCAAAAAATCCGCGGCCGCGAGATCGGCGTCATCTTTCAAGAACCGATGGCCGCGCTCAATCCCGTGCAACGGATCGGCCAGCAAGTCGCCGAAGTTTTTCGTACCCACCAAATCATCTCCAAAAAAGACGCTTGGGCCGCCGCCACCGAGATGCTCGCACACGTCCGCATTCCTGCCCCAGAAAAGCGAATGATGGACTACCCTCACCATCTATCAGGTGGCATGCGCCAGCGTGTCGTCATCGCCATGGCCCTCGCCTGCCGCCCATCACTCATTATCGCCGACGAACCGACGACCGCACTCGACGTGACGGTGCAAGCGCAGATTCTGGATTTGATGGCGAGGCTTCAGGCGGAAATGAACATGTCCTCGATCCTCATCACCCACGACCTCGGGGTGATTGCTGAAAACTGTGACGAGGTCATCGTCATGTATGCTGGACGCGTCGTGGAGCAATCGAGCGCCAAGGAGCTCTTCGCGAATCCGCTCCACGCCTATACCCGGGGATTGCTCCACTCGATCCCAACACTCAGCACACCTTCCAAATCCCTCCTCAACACCATTCCTGGAATGGTCGCCTCCCTAGCGGATTACTCACACGGTTGCCGCTTTTGCCAACGTCTGGGCCGTAGCAACCTTGGCCCACGCGAGCGGCCAATTTTCGCCGAAGTCTCACCCAATCACTGGGTGGAAACCTGCCCGCTTTGCACGGCAAACACCGAACATTGACGGCGCCCTGCCCGTTGCGGGACGGGCACAACGAGCGAGTCGAGGGCGGAAAGATGGTGAAGAGCGGTTTTTTGACGCGCTGGCGGATGGGTGATTCTTGGTTGGAAGTCTCTTAGAATCCGGCTATTGTTGAGACGTTTCATTTTGGCGAAGTGCTCATCGTTATCCAGAAAACGGCCATGTTTCATATCATCTACATCAGTTATGCAGTCACCCCGTTCAGCCAACTGGAACTGGAGGATCTTCTGGCGAAGGCGCGGAAGCATAATTTGGAGGTCGGCATCACAGGCATCTTGTTCTACCGCAATGGCAATTTTCTCCAGGTGATTGAGGGCGAGGAAGCCGCGGTTAAGGCTTTGTATGCGAGTATTCGCCGGGACCTGCGCCACCGTGCAGTCGTCACCCTCTTCGAGGAGCCGATTGCCGCAAGGGAATTTGGGGATTGGTCAATGGCGTTCCGCGATCTCGACCGGAATCCCGAGCAAATTCCGGAGGGTTTTAATGACCTTTTTAACCAAAATGTGGCGGATATGGATTTGAAGTCCTTTTCCTCGAAGGTTCGGGTTTTCATCTCTGAGATGTGCGACCTCTAGGTCCCATCCCGGCGGGCGCCTGCGGAAACGGTGGCCATCGAAAGGTCGGCAGATTGCAATCTGCGCGACGAATCGGTAATTTTGCAACCATCCGTCACCCTGCAAGTATGATGATCGGCAGGAAGATTCGGCACCAACACTGGGGTGAGGCTTTAAGCAGATGGCAGTTTCAACTTGGTACGGAACTTGCGAAGAGGGGTATCATATTCCCCTCAACGCCGGCTTCGGGCCGTCCATTCTGCCTTGCGAACCTCATCGCTGTTTTAGCTTCAAACCCACAAAAATATGAGCATTGGAACCATTCTTCTCATCATTCTCATCCTCGCACTTGTTGGAGCCTTACCCACGTGGGGGCACAGTAAGAGCTGGGGTTACGCACCCAGCGGAATTTTGGGATTTGTCGTGCTGATTCTGATTATCTTGCTACTTCTTGGCAGAATATAGAAACTCCGAAAGGAGTCTGTAAGTTCCGCCCATGCACCCAGTACAAGTACGCCACAGTACTTTAAATGTGTGCGATTGGCTGACTGAGCGATTGGGCGCAGATCGCACCTGCTCTGAGTCCATTTAAATTTTTATGGAGAAAGCATTCCAAAAATTATTCGGATACAGCAACTATCAATGTTTTGAATTATTGCCTGATCGAAAATTGGTTCCAGTAAATTTGGAACAGGATGTCGAGTTTCGGGAAATATTTCATGCTGAACTTTGTGAATTATCGCGTAGCGTGGAATACGATATAGGCCTCGATTTTGTCGAGATGGCAAAAGAGCGCGGTGATCGCGGTTTTGGTGTATTTACGCAAAAAGAAATGCTTGGCTACTGCTTCTTCACCAAAACTTCACCCGTGGCGATTGATGAGCAATGGAAGTTTGAAATTCCTGAAGGTGTTTTATACATCTTTAAAATGATGGTTTGTGAAAAACATCGAGGCAAAGGAATCGGCGGGGTCATTTTAACAAACGCCTTACAAACATTGCAAAATCCAGGACCAATGGTGTCTTTTGTGGATTCGCGGAACAGCTCTTCGCTTAGGCTATTTCAAAAATCAGGGTTTCATAAGATTGGATTGATCAGGATCCTTGAAATCATGAAATTTAATTTTATTTTTCAAGACGCGAATAACCATCAATACGGTTATGTCTGGAGCGAGTGAGCAACAGGATAATTCATAATGCTGTCGTCCGATGCGTGAGTGGCTCCCTTTTTTCTGTCCTCAGGTCTGACCATGGGTGGTTTGAACACCCTTCACCCCAAAGCTATTTCTAAGCCGCATTTGATCGGATTCTACTGACCTCGTGGAGGGCCGCATTTCCGATGGGACAGTGATCATTTCCGATGGGACAGTGATCATTTCCGATGGGACAGTGATCATTTCCGTTGGGACAGTGATCATTTCCGTTGGGACAGTGATCATTTCCGTTGGGACAGTGATCATTTCCGTTGGGACAGTGATCTTTTCCGATGGGACAGTGATCTTTTCCGATGGGACAGTGATCTTTTCCG